>NZ_JBQSWK010000018.1:0-78072 GCF_052377065.1 Brachybacterium sp. AOP42-C2-15 | reverse complement strand
CCTGGCGGATGTGTTCGTACGGCACCGGGCCGTAGCCCTCGATGGTGGCGGCGTCGGCGTGCTCGGGTGCGAGCAGGGAGCGGTCCGTGATGATGACGGCGATCTCCAGCGTGGAGGGGTCGATCCCTTCTCCGCGTCCGATCAGGGCATCGGCGAAGAGGTCCGCCATGATCTGCTGATGGCCGCGCCGGTCGCCGTGGGCGCGAGCCTTCTCCGCAGCCACCGAGAGCCCTTTGCGGATTCGGGCCCCGTCGAGCGCCGGCAGGTGCGCGGTGACAGTGCACATGCCGTGCTCACCCCGGCGCACAGTGATGCTGCGATCTCGCTTCGCTGTGCGGTGGCGGTCCGCAGCGCCACGAGGGTCCAGTCCGTGCAGCACCTTGGCTGCTTCACCGGCCAACTCTTCAGGGCCGCAGCCATCGAGGTAGGGCAGGTGGGCCGCGAGGATCTCATCGACCTGGGTGCGCTGAGCGGGGGTTGCCGGCCCCATCGTGCGACCCACCTTGTGCGCAGAGGTGGCAAGGATCCGGCCCTGCGCGAGCGCGGTGAGCATGCCGGGCATGGAGAGGACCAGCCGGCGAGAGGAGGACATCGACTGGCCGACGCAGGACTTCGACTGCTTCAGGGCTTTCGATGTCTCCGAGCGTGCGATCTTCACCGCCTGCTTCGGCGTGTCCTCGCGGCGCAGGGAATCTTCCTTGACCACGTGCTCCAGGTGGACCAGCGCCCGTGCCTGCACCGCTGCGATCGCACCGTTCAGATCCTGGACCCGCGCCAGCAGCGAGATGGTCTCGGACGCGGCCAGCTTCTCCAGCGCGAACGACCCGTCCGCACCGATCTCAGCAAGCACGGAACGCACAGCGGTGATGTCGGTGTCACCGATCCACAGCTCTTCGTCGTTCGCGGAGATCGGGAGTGTGCTGCGCCGCCGAATGCGTGCCGCGACGGACCGGGGCCCTGACACCTCCGAGCCCGAGCCCGATCCTTCGCCCGCACCCGCATGGCGAGACGCATCACCAGAAACGCCGCGCCCGGCCTCCTGGGAGTCTGCATCATCACTGTGCGACTGATCTGTCATGGCGCCATTTTCGCACACCTATTCGACGAAAGGAAGGCGCGAGGGAACTCTACCAATCAGTAATCTTGAATTGTGGATAACTGGGAGTGTGGAGGAACCGTCGCGGCAACTGCGAAGTGCGGGAACGGCACTATCCTGCTATTCACGGGCAGCATACGAAGCGGCCAGGCGGCCTCATCGAAGCAGGTCCAGATGTTGTACAACTGAGGGCGCCAAGACACCACATCCACACAGACATTTCCAATCGCTGCTTTCTCTTGCATTATTCACAGACGGAGCCATATAGTCACGTGGGACACGCACGACCGGCGTCCGGACACCGAAATAGCGATCCCTTTACCATCAACTTCGCAATCACAGATCGCACCGAGAGGAACAGCAGGTAGCCGCGGATGACCAGTTTGTCCGCGCTCGATGGGCACCTGGAAGTGCCCCGTACAGAACGAGGTCTCCGGCTACCGGTGGCGATGCTCAGCGCATTGGAAGGTGGCCAGCGCGTCGGAAGGTGGTCAGCGCATTGGAAGGTGGTCAGCGCGTTGGAAAATGGCCAGCGCGTTGGAAGATCGTGAGCCCCATAGAGCCCATGGAGTCCCAGCTCGATCGAGGCCCCGAAACGACGATCTCGCTGCCGGCAGAGTGAAGAGCCCCGACGCATAAGCGCGAGACTCCGTCGCTCGACGCTCAGCTCGCTTCGAGCACGCTCGCCCCCGGCGCGGAACCCCGCGCCACCAGGCAGCTCTCGACGAGTCCATCGCGCATCAGTCCCGCGGCGATTCCTCGGGCCTGCGCTTCGTCCTCGACCAGCACGGCGACCGTCGGCCCTGAGCCGCTGACCAGCGCGGCCGGCGCTCCCAGCCGTTCGGCGGCCTCGACCACCGGCTCCAGGCGCGGATGCAGCGCGAACGCTGCGGCCTGCAGATCGTTGTGCAGGGTATCCGCCAGCAGTTCGAGGTTCGCGCCGCTGAGCGCCTGCAGCTGCCGCTCATCCAGATCCGGCTGCTCGGGCAGTGCACGCCCGTTCGTCAACGAGATCTCGTCGAACTTCCGGAACACCTCCGGCGTCGAGAGGTGACCGCCGGGGACCGCGAGCAGCCAGGTCCATTCGCCATGGGTGAGCACGGTGGTGAGGTCGGTGCCGTTGCCGCGCCCCAGCGCCGTGTGGCCGAGCATCGCGAAGGGGACGTCGGCTCCCAGCTGCGCTCCGAGCTCGCGCAGCTTCTCGCTGCCGAGCCCGGTCCCCCACAGGCGGTCGAGCGCGACCAGCGTCGCCGCGGCGTCCGCCGACCCGCCGCCCATGCCGCCGGCGATCGGCACCTGCTTGTGGATGTGCAGCGCAGCGCCGACCTCCAGAGCGCATTCCTCACGCAGCAGCTGAGCCGCCCGCAGGGCGAGGTTGCTGCCATCCAGAGGGAGCTCTCCGGGGACTTCCGAGGTGAGCTCCAGGCTGAGAGTGCTCGCACGGGTCGCGGTGACCGTCTCGTAGAGGTCGACTGCCTGGAACACCGTGGCCAGGGAGTGATAACCGCGTCCGTCAACCCCGCCCACCATGAGCGACAGATTGATCTTCCCCGGGGCGCGGACGACCACGCGGTCCAGTGCGGACGGCATCAGAGGGCCTCACCCTCGGTCCGTGCCAGCCCCTGTTCCGCCCGGGCGATGGCCCGGAACTGATCGATCTCCAAGGTCTCGCCACGGGCGCCGGGGTCGATGCCGGCGGCGCGCAGGATCTGCTCGGAACGCGGTGCGGTCCCAGCCCAGCCGGCGAGCGCGGCACGCAGTGTCTTGCGGCGCTGGGCGAAGGCGGCATCGATGATCGTGAAGACCGACTCCCGCTCCTCGGCGGTGCCGAGCGGCTGCTCGTGCCGCACCAGCTCCACGAGCGCCGAGTCGACGTTGGGAACCGGCCAGAAGATCTGTCGGGAGATCTTCCCCGCATGCACGGCCCGCCCGTACCAGGCGAGCTTCACGCTGGGGCCGCCATAGGTGCGCGAGCCCGGGCCGGCGATGAGACGGTCCACCACCTCGGACTGCACCATCACGAGGGCCGAGCGGAGGGAGTCGAAGCGCTCGAGCATCGTGAGCAGGATGGGGGTGGCGACGTTGTAGGGAAGATTGGCGACCAGCGCGGTCGGCTCACCCGCTCGGGGCAGCGCAGGCAGCTCGGTCACCTGAAGGGCGTCGTCGTGGAGGAGCTGGAAGCGGTCGTCCTCGACGCCACGGGCACGCAGCGTGAGCGGGAGCAGCTCGGCCAGGCCGCGATCCAGCTCGACGGCGACCACGTCGGCCCCCGTCTCGAGCAGGCCGAGCGTCAGGGACCCCAGTCCGGGTCCTACCTCGAGCACCGCCTGCCCCGGCTCCACGTGGGCACGGCCGACGATGGTCCGCACGGTGTTCGGGTCCATCACGAAGTTCTGCCCGCGCTGCTTCGAGGGCCGGATGCCCGCGGCCTCGGCGAGGTCACGGATATCGCGCGCGGTGAGCAGGAGCCCTGCGCTGGGCGTCGTCTCGCCGCTCATGCCGCCACCTCCAGAGGCCATCGGTAGACATCCTGGGTGGTGGTGCGGATCGCGCGGCATGCCTGCTCCAGGTCGGTGCCCGTCACCTCGGCGATGGTGGCCATGGTGTGAGGGATCAGGTAGGAGGAGTTGGGTCGCCCGCGGTAGGGCACCGGGGTGAGGAAGGGTGCGTCGGTCTCGACCATCACCTGACCGAGTCCCACCTCCGCGAGCGCGGTGCGCAGGTAGCCGGCGCTGCTGAAGGTCACGGTCCCGGCGAAGGAGAGGAACCAGCCGCGATCCACGCAGGTGCGCGCGAACTCGGCATCGCCGGAGAAGCAGTGGAAGACGGTGCGTTCGGGGGCGCCATCGGCCTCGAGGACTTCGAGGACGTCGCGATGGGCGTCCCGGTCATGGATCTGCAGCGGCAGATCGAGTTCCCTGGCGAGCGCGATGTGGGCGCGGAACGACTCGATCTGGGCGGTGCGGGCCTGGTCGTCGTCCCGTGAGGTGCGGAACCAGTCCAGCCCCGTCTCCCCCACGACCACCATTCCGGGGCCGCGCAGCAGTTCGGACACCTCGGCGATCGCCTCATCCAGCCCCACCAGTTCACGGCCCTTTTGGTCCTTGCCCCGTGCATGGAGCGCCGCCTCGTTGGGGTGCACGGCGATACCGCCGCGCAGGGTGGGCGGGCATGTCTCCGAGGCGAGCAGTGCCGCGGTCCAGCGCACCGCCTCGAGATCTGAACCGATCGTGATCTGCGCATCGACGCCGACGGCGGCGGCCCGTGCGACATGGTCGAGCACGCTGAGCTGCTCGTCTCCGTCGGCGAAGTCGAGATGGCAGTGGTTGTCGATCACAGGGAAGGGCAGCGGCTCCGGGATCGCGGGCCAGGAGCGGTCACGCTTCTTCCCGCGAGGATCGATGTCCTCACGGTCGCGCACCGGTGGCGGGACCGCGGCGCCGGACGGGTTCTGGTGCTCAGACGGCATGCGACCATGGTAGGAGGATCGGGGTGAACCCAGGACCAACGGGGCGCCCCCGAGCCGCGAGCGTGACCAGACTGTGCCCGGTTCGGCCAGAGAGGGACCTCAAGCCGGCGCGCTGAGTGAGGTGCGACGCATCCCACCACTCCGGTGCGATAGCTCACGGGCCCGGAGCGAGCGGTGAAGGCCACGATGTGGCAAGATGAGTCGTCGTTGTGCGTCCTTTCGTGCACCCGAGCGCCCCGATTCCTCACGGACCGGGTTCGGGTCGCTGCTCGGGACGGGCGTCAACGCCAGTTCACCCTCCGGACCGTCAAGGAGCATCCCATGGCAGTGCCCAAGTTCAAGATGTCCCGTGCGCGCACGCACTCCCGCCGCTCGCAGTGGAAGGCCAACAACGCCGACCTCGTGCAGGTGACGGTTCGTGGCCGCACCGCTTCCGTGCCGCGTCGCCTCGCAAAGGCGTACCAGCGCGGCCTCCTCCAGATCGAGGACTGATCGACGTACTGCGAGCTTGCGAGCGGTAGGAAATCAGTCGAGTAGTCGCAGACTGATCTCGATCAAGGAGTGATCCGGCGCGGGCCCAGCCCGCTCCACCGAGATCTCCGCCGACGCCCCCGACAGCAGCTGCTGTCGGGGGCGTCGTCATGTTCGCTTCTGTTCGGTGGCAGCGATGATCCGCGCCCCGTCAGCCACGGAGTCGCGGCTGCGGTGCTGCAGCCGCAGTCCCTCACCGCGGCGAGTCAACCGCGATGCCTCAGCTGCGCCGCTTCAGCGCGAGGTCGTAGAGCTCACTCGCGCCGACCCCGGGATGCGCCCGGGCGAGCTCCTTGGCGGCATCCTTGAGCCGCTCCCCTGCCGCAGCCCGGGCCAGCACCTGCTCGACGAGGCTCTCAGCAGTGACGGCGGCGGGCTCGGCCCCTGCCACCACGAGCACCACCTCTCCGAGCACGTCGCCGTCGGCGGCCCAGGCAGCGAGCTCGGCCAGCGTGCCGCGCACGATCTCCTCATGGGTCTTGGTCAGCTCCCGGGCGACAGCGCCGCGGCGGTCCACCCCGAAGGCCTCAGCCATCGCGGCGAGCGTGGCGGCGGTGCGGCGCGGCGACTCGAAGAAGACCATGGTGCGCAGTTCGGATGCGAGCGGTTCCAGCGCTGAGGCCTTGCGGCCCTCGCGCCGCGGAGGGAAGCCCTCGAAGGTGAAGTGGTCCGGGGCGATCCCGGAGGCGGCCAGCGCGGTCAGCACCGCCGAGGGGCCGGGGATCACGGTGACCCGGAAGCCCGCCTCGGCCGCCGCCCGCACTGCCTCGAAGCCCGGGTCGGAGACCACCGGCATCCCGGCATCGGTGACGATCAGCACCCGCTGCCCTGCCGCGAGCGCTTCGAGCAGCACGCCCGTCCGTTCGGCCTCGTTGTGCTCGTGGTACGAGAGGATCCGCCCGCTGGTCTCCACCTCGAGATCGCGCACCAGGCGGGCGAGCCGTCTGGTGTCCTCGGCGGCGATCAGGTCCGCCTCGGCCAGCGCACGCATCAGGCGCACCGAGGCGTCGAGCGGATTGCCGATAGGGGTGGCGGCGAGGGTGAGGACTCCGGGTTCGAGCATCTGGCCATGCTAACCAGCCTGCGGCTCGCGGGCACTCCGCTGTCGCTCCCCGCGCGCCCCGCTGCTCCCGCCGGGTGATGTCCTAGCATGTGCGGGTGCACACGGAGGAGGAAGCCACCCACCGCGCCCCCGTCGAGGACGAGCCGGGCGCGCTGCTCGCCTCCTACCGTCGGCGGCTGAAGACCTTCGACCTGCCGCTGTCCCGGATGGCATGGGCCGGGGCGATGGCTGTGTTCGGGCTGGCACTGGTGCTGCGCCTGTGGGGCCTGGGGTCTGTCGAGGAGCTGATCTTCGACGAGACCTATTACGTCAAGGACGGCTACGCCATCACCCAGGAGGGTGTGGAGATGTCCTGGCCCGAGGAGCCGGACGCCGCCTTCGAGGCCGGGGATGTGGACTCCTACGAGCCCAAGGGCGCGTACGTGGTCCATCCTCCGCTGGGCAAGTGGCTGATCGGCGGCGGGATGCTGCTGCTGGGCGCGGACAACCCCTGGGGCTGGAGGATCTCCTCGGCGGTGCTGGGCTCGATCGCGGTGCTGCTGCTGGCACGGATCGGCCGACGGCTGTTCCGCTCGACCACCGCCGGTCTGATCGCGGGCCTGCTGCTGGCGATCGACGGGGTGTCCCTGGTCCACTCCCGCACCAGCCTGCTGGACCCCTTCTTGATGTTCTTCGTGCTCGCGGCGTTCGGTGCACTGCTGATCGACCGTGATCGCTTCCGCGAGCGACTCGCGCTGGCCTCGGCGGCGATGCACGCCAGCGCCGAGAGCGCCCCTCCGCTCGGGGTCTCAGGCGGGATCCGGCCCTGGCGCCTGCTGGCCGGCCTGCTGCTGGGGATGGCCTGCTCGGTGAAGTGGTCCGGGCTCTACTTCGTCGCGGTGTTCGGGATCATGACGGTGCTGTGGGACTGGTGGGCGCGCCGCACCATCGCCCAGCGCGACTGGCTGCTGGGCGGCCTGGTCCGGGATGCCGTGCCCGCCTTCCTCGCGATCGTCGGCATCGCGCTGGTCACCTATGTGGCGTCGTTCGCCGGCTGGTTCGCCTCTGCGGTCGGCTACAACCGCCACCTCACGGCGGAGCAGGACATGGCCACCGGCAACGGGGTGCTCGACTCGCTGTTGTCGCTGTGGCTCTACCACCGCCAGGCCTATTCCTTCCACGTCGGGCTGGATTCGGAGCATCCCTATGCGGCGCACCCTGCGGGCTGGCTGCTGCAGCTGCGCCCCACGAACTTCTACTACCGCTCCTACGAGTATGGGGAGCAGGGATGCGAGGTCGCCAAGTGCGGCGCGCACATCCTCTCGGTCGGCAATCCGCTGATCTGGTGGCTGGGGACGCTGGCGCTCCTGGTGACGCTGGTGATCGCGGTGGTCTTCCGGGATGGACGGGGCTGGGCAGCGCTGTCGGGAATCGCCGCCGGCTACCTCCCGTGGCTGATGTACACCGACCGCACGATCTTCACCTTCTACGCCGTGGCGTTCTCGCCCTGGCTGATCCTGTGCCTGGCCTATGTGATGACGCTGGTGATCGGTCCCGCCGGCGCGGACAGGGAACGACGGCTGGCGGGCGGTCTGTTCGTCGGCTCCCTGCTGGTGCTGATCGTCCTGGTCTCCGCGTTCTTCTGGCCGGTATGGACCGGCCAGGTGCTCGACGTCGAGCAGTGGCGGTACCGCATGTGGCTGCCGTCCTGGACCTGAGCCGACACGGTACGTCGCGGCAGCACCGGCCGCTACGATTGCCCCATGGCCCCAGATTCCTCAGCGCTGCGTGATCTCGCCCGCGACCTCGGTGTCAGCACCCAGTACTGGGGCTGGGACGGCACCCTCAAAGATGTCGCCGACGACACCTTGCACGCGATCCTCGGCGCGCTCGGTGCGCCCGCGAGCACCGAGGAGGACATCGCCTCCGTACGGCGCGCGCGTGAACGTGCCCCTTGGGAGCGCACGCTCCCCCCGGTGACCGTGCTGCGCGAGGACCGCGCCACCACGGTACCCGTCCATATCGAGCACGGCACAGCGGTGAGCCTGCACCTGCGGCTCGAGGACGGCGGCCGCCGCGACCTCCACCAGGCTGAGGACCACACCCCGCCCTTCGAGCTCGACGGGACGCTGCGGGGCCGCGCACGCTTCTACGTGCCGCTCGGACTGCCGCTGGGCTGGCATCGACTGGTCGCCGAGACCTCGCAGGGCCCGGTCGAAGCGGACCTCGTGGTCACGCCCGCCCGGCTGACCGTCCACGCCGAGTACGCCGCCCGGCGCGCATTCGGGATCCAGGCCCAGCTGTACTCGGTGCGCTCGGAGCGCTCCTGGGGCATCGGCGACCTCGCCGACATGCGCGATCTCGCCGCGATCAGCGGCGCCCGCCACGGAGCAGACTTCCTACTGGTCAATCCCCTGCACGCCTCCTACCCGACCCCGCCTGTCGAGCCGTCCCCCTATCTGCCGGTCACCCGCCGCTTCACCAGTGCGCTGTACCTGCGCATCGAGGACGTCCCTGAGCACCGGGAGCTGTCCGACTTCGCCCGGCAGCGAGTGAGTCTCCTGCGCGAGGGCGTGTCCGACTGGAACGACCGCGTGGACCGCCTCGAACGCGACGAGGTGCTCACGGCGAAGCTGCAGGCGCTCGAGGAGCTGTTCGCGGTGCCGCTGACCGCGGGGCGCCGAGCGCTGCTGGATGCCTACCGTGCCCGTGAGGGGCAGGGGCTGGAGGACTTCGCGCTGTGGTCCGCGATCGCGGAGTCGGTGCGCGGCACGGCCGATGAGGCCTGCCTGCAGAACCTCGATGAGGCCACCCTCGAGCAGGCCCGTCGCGAGCTGTCCGGGCGGATCGACTTCCACGTCTGGACGCAGTGGCTGCTGGACGAGCAGATGAGCGCCGCCCAGACCGCGGCGCGCGATGCCGGGATGCGGATCGGGATCATGCACGATCTCGCCGTCGGGGTCGAGCAGATCGGTGCGGACTCCTGGCGGCTGCGCAACGTGCTCGCCGCCGGTGTCGGCGTCGGTGCGCCGGCCGATCAGTACAACCAGCAGGGCCAGAACTGGCATCAGCCGCCGTGGCATCCCGAGCGGCTGCGCGACGCCGCCTATCGGCCGTGGCGGGACATGCTGCGCACCCTGATGCGCCATGCGGGGGCGCTGCGGATCGATCATGTGCTCGGGCTGTTCCGGCTGTGGTGGATCCCTGAGGGTCATGGGGCGGCCGACGGCGCCTACGTCTCCTACGACCATGAGGCGATGATCGGCATCCTCGTCCTGGAGGCGCAGCGCTCGAACACCCTGGTAGTCGGGGAGGACCTCGGCACCTTCGAGCCGTGGGTGCGGGACTACCTCGTGGACCGCGGCATCCTGGGCACCTCGATCCTGTGGTTCGAGTACGACGGCGAGGGCCGTCCGCTGCGCGCCGAGGACTACCGCACCCTGTGCATGGCCTCGGTCAACACCCACGATCTGCCGCCCACGGCCGGCTACCTGGCGGGCGACCATGTGGCGCTGCGCCACGAGCTGGGACTGCTCGAGCGGGATCTCGCCGAGGAGCTCGAGGCTGACGCGACCGGTCGCGAGCAGGTGCTCGACGTGCTGCGCGGCGAGGGGCTGCTCGCCCCGGGCGCGGATATCGAGCAGACCGTGCTGGCCCTGCACCGCCACCTGGCACGGACCCCGTCGATGCTGCTGGGCGTCTCGCTCGTGGACTGCGTCGGTGAGCGGCGCATCCAGAACCAGCCCGGCACCGACGAGGAGTACCCGAACTGGCGGATCCCGCTGGCGGACGCCGATGGCACCCCGGTGTCGATCGACGACATCGCGACCGACGAGCGCACCGCGCGCCTGCTGGCGGCGGTGCGCGAGGGCATCAGCTCGCGGTGACCTGACCCCACTCGGCCCGCCGGTCGAGGAACTCGCGGGCTGCGGCCTGCGCACCCTCGAGGTTGTGGTGGGCGCCCCAGCCGCACTGGACCTCATTGGCGGCGGGCACCTCGGTCGCGGTCAGCAGATCCTGCAGCGTGGCCTCGAGGACGGGGGCGAAGCCCTCGGTGGAGTGGTCGCCCACCCGCAGCACGTAGAAGCCGGTGCGGCAGCCCATCGGGGAGACGTCCAGGACGTCGCCGGAGTGGTTGCGCATGTGCTCGGCCATCATGTGCTCGAGCGAATGGACAGTCTCGGACTCGAGGTGGGCGACATTGGGCTGGGTGAAGCGCACATCGAGCTTCGTCAGCACGTCACCACCGGGCAGCTCCTTGCGATCCGCGATGCGGAGGTAGGGCGCGGCGACGGTGCGGTGGTCGAGGTTGAAGCTCTCGACGTTCATGCGGGGCTGCTCGGTCATCGGTGATGCTCCTTCGTGGGCTCGTTCATGGGGCTGGGTCGAGGCTGGTTCGGGGCTGGGTCGGGGCTGGTTCTTGGTCAGCGGCTGGAACGTGAGGTCCGGCCGCGGACCACGCCGACGAATTCCTGGCGCACCGGATCGTCCGCTGCGCGCGGCCAGGCCAGGGCGATACGGGTGGGCTCAGCATCGTGCAGCGGCCGGGCGACGGCATCCTTGCGGTGGTGGAGCCGGGCGAGCGAGAGGGGGACGCGGGTGTAGCCGACTCCTGCGGCGACGACGGCGATCCGTTCTGCCGCGTCGTCGGGGAGGGCGGAGGGGATCTCGGTCTCGTCCACCAGGTCCTCCTCGCCGACCTCGTCGAGCAGGCTGAGCACATTCTCGGTGCCCACCATGATCGCGGCGCGCTCCTCCCACAGCGAGACCATGTGCAGCTCCTCCGCCACCAGCGGCAGACGCACGAAGCACATGTCGACCTCTCCTGCCGTGAGCGCCTCGTGCTGGCGCGAGAGCGGGACGGGGACCAGCTCGAGCCAGGCGTCCCGGTGGCCGGACTTCCATCGGCGCAGGAAACGGTCAGGTTCGACGCCGGGCACGAAGCCGACGCGCAGGGGGGTGGAGTGCATGCCCCCAGCCTACGGCTCCTCGGTCTGTTCTCTCTGCTCCTGCCAGGCTTGTTACGGCCTGCTCTACCGCTCGGGCTGCTCCCGCTGGGTCTAGTCCTGCTGGCTCTGCTCCCGCTGGGTCTGTTCCCGCTGGGCGCGGGCGAGCACTCGCAGCAGATCGGCGGTGAAGCGGCCGGGCGCCTTGAGGTTCACCATGTGGTCGCCGTAGGGAAGCAGCTCCAGACGGCCATGCGGGGCGGCTGCGACGAGGCTCCGCTCATGTGAGCGCAGGTGGTCGCTCCGGCCGTGCAGGAAGGTGACCGGAGCATCGATCCGGCGCAGATCGTCGTGCAGGTCCAAGGAAGCAACCGCGGCGAAGGCGGGGGCGATCACGGAGGCGTCCGCTCGGCCGCCGCGCAGGTAGGCCCGAGCTCCGTCCTGCCCGAGGATCCAGGTGAAAGGGTCACCGCTCCTGCCGCTGCGCATGCCCGGCACGAGATCTGTGCCCCGGATCAGTGCCCCGTACAGGCGCGCTCCACGCGGGCCGGGCTGGAGGGCCGCCCCGCAGGCGGTGAGCGAGCCGAGTGCCCCCGGGACTGCGGCGAGTCGCGCGGCGACGTGGATCGCGAGCATGCCGCCGAGGGAGCTGCCCACCAGGTGCACCGGTTCGCCGATGCGCTGGTGGCTGTGGAGGACTGCGTCCTCGATCGCTGCCACGGCGGCCGGGAGCGTGAACGGCTCACCGCGGCGGGTGCCGTGTCCGGGCAGGTCCGGCGTGACCACCTGGTGCCCCGCGGCGCGCAGCGATGGCAGCTGGAGGTCCCACTGGCTATGGGAGGTGCGAGTGCCATGCACCAGGACGACCGGCCAGGGGCCCGGCAGCTGTGCCGCGCCGTCGGTGGCGTCCAGCAAGGCGGCGTCAGCGGCATCCAGCGCGGCGGCGTCTGCGGCGTCCTTCGCGGCGTCGTGGTCTGTGTTCATTCCGTCATGCTCACACCAGCGCGCTCGCCCGTGCGGAGCGGTCCAGCAACTTCGCGAACCGCTTCGGTCGGGAGAGGTTCGCGATATGACCGGCATCGGAGAGGATCACCAGCTCCGCGTCCCGGGCGGCCTCGATGAACAGTGCCTCGTGGCGTCGGAACGGATCGTGCTCGCCGTTGATGAACGTGATCGGGACGTCGATCTCCGCGATATCTGCGAGCAGATCGAGACCGCCGATGAGCCGCACCACGGCACGGACCACCCCATGGGCGCGACCACCGCCGTAATAGCGCTTGGCCGCCTTGCGGGTGTGACGGCGGGCGAAGGCGCGGGCCACCCGGGCGTCGGAATCGCCGGGCAGCCAGTCCTTCATCGAGATCCACAGCCCGTAGAGCCGGGCCGTCGCGGGTCCCGGCACGATGGTGCAGTCCGCCGCGACCACCCCGGCCAATCGGCTCGGATGGGTGCCGGCCCAGTGCAGGGTCAGGTAGCCGCCGAGGGACAGCCCGACCAGCAGCGGACGCTCCGCGCACGCGCCGACGGCCTCGTCGATCGTCGCCAGCGCACCGTCGAGGCTGAACTCCTCGTCACGACGACGGCCATGCCCGGGAAGATCCGGGGCGATCACCTCATAGCCCCGCTCGCGCAGCCGTCGCACCTGCCCCTTCCACATCGTCCGTGAGGAACGGATGGCATGGATCAGCACGATGCTCTGCGTCATGGTCGTCCGCTCCCCGCTCAGCCCTGCCCGCCGCACGATCTTCCCGGACGACAGCGTAGCGCCGTCCGTGCGGGCACCGGGAGGCCGGGCCACGCGCTCGACCAGATGAGCAGGAGGGTGAGCAGGGGGTGAGCAGGGCGGGTGAGCATGTCCCGTGAACAGGACGGGTGAGCACGGATAGCCTTCGCCCATGCCCAGCTACCGCATGCATGTGCCCATCGGGACGCTCCACCCCGGCTGCTCCCCCGGCGATGTCATGGAGCAGGCCGTGCTCGCCCTCGGCACCCTGCACGTGGTCGAGCAGAAGGAGGTGGAAGCACCTCTGGTGGCCGGACGACGGGTCGGGCGGGTGGCACTGCGCTTCGCGGTCGACGCGAGCGTTCGCAGCACGGAGGATGCTGTCGCGCGCCATGCCCTTGCGGTGGTCATCGAGCATCTCGAGGACACGGCCGCCCGCGTGGCCCCGGGCAGCGCCGTGGTGCTCACCCGAGGCATGGGCGGCCGGTTCCACCCGACTCCCACGACAGCCGGGGCCTGAGAGACGTCAGGCGTGCGGAATGCGGCCGATGGGGGCAATACCGATGGTGCATCATGAGCGCATGAGAATCGCAGTGACGGGTGGCTCGGGAAAGCTTGGACGCACGGTGGTCAGCAGCCTCCGTGACCACGGACATCTGGTCGTGAATCTCGACCAGTCAGGGGAACGGGGCTCCGGTTTCGTGCGCATCGACCTGCGCGATGCCGGCCAGGTGCTCGACGCGCTCACCGGCATCGATGAACAGGCACCTGAGGGGTTCGACGCCGTCGTGCACCTCAGCGCGATTCCGGCGCCGGGGCTCGCGACCAACACTGCGACGTTCCAGAACAACCTCCTCAGCACCTACAACGTGTTCAACGCCGCGATCAAGGCCGGCATCACGAACATCGTGACCGCCTCGAGCGAGACGGTGCTGGGACTGCCCTTCGACACCCCACCCCCGTACATCCCGGTCGACGAGGACTACGCGGCGCGCCCGGAATCGACCTACTCGCTCTCGAAGCACCTCGAGGAGCAGATGGCGATCGAGCTGACGCGCTGGCATCCGGAGCTGAAGATCATCGCACTGCGCTTCTCGAACGTCATGGATGAGGCGGACTACGCCGAGTTCCCGTCCTTCGATGCCGATGCGACGCTGCGCAAATGGAATCTCTGGGGTTACGTCGACGGCCGTGACGGCGCCGAGGCCGTGCGTCTCGCGCTCGAGCACCGGGCCCCTGGCTTCGACCGCTTCATCATCGCCGCCGCCGATACCGTGATGTCGCGCGACAACACCGAGCTCGTCGCCGAGGTCTTCCCTGATGTCCCCGTGCACGGCGACATCGCGGGCAACGGGACGCTGCTGTCGATCGACAGGGCCCGCACCGTCCTGGGCTTCGAGCCGAAGCACAGCTGGCGCAGACCGGTGTGAGGACCGGAGCCCCGTAAATCCAGAGCGCGGGCCCGGGCGGAGGAGTGCTCGAGCACGCGGCGTCGACGTCGTGCTGAGCCCTCCGGCTGAGGTCCTCCGGCTGACGCTGCGCTCGCCCTATCCGTCGATCGGCTGCGGGGCCCGCGCCTCGTCCGCCAGCTCGCGGGCGAGGGAATCTGGCTGATCGCAGAGGTCCGCGCCATCGGTTCCGAGACAGGTCTCCCCGAGCAGCTCGAGCAGCATTCCCGCAGGAATGTCCGTCCTCTCGTGCATCGGGCTGATCGCGCTGACGGTCCACTCCACGGAGGTCGCACCGGGCAAGGGCGCCTGACCCAGCCCCTCGGCCTGCGGCTTCGCCGCGACATGCTGCGGGACGATGGCGATGCCGAGCCCGCGCCTGACCAGGTCGAGCAGGGTGTGGACGTCGTTGACGCTGCAGCGCACCCGGCGGGAGATCCCATGCGCGGCCAGCAACTCATCGTTCAGCGTGCGCACACCCCAGGAAGCACCGAAGTCCACGAACGCCTGCCCGTCCAGCAGATCCCAGCTGAGCCCCGAGTGCGAGGCCAGCGGATGAGCAGGCGGCAGGAGCACCACCAGCGGCTCATGGCCGAGCGGCAGATGCCGTACGGCCCCCAGATGCCGAGTGGTCGCGACGAAGGCGACGTCGAGGTGCCCGGTGCGCACGGCATCGACCAGCTCATGGGAACCGGACTGGACGAACTCTGTCTCCACCAGGGGATACCGGCGATGGAAGCGCTCCAGGAGTGCGGCGACGTCGACGAGGCCGAGGCACTGCTCGGCACCGACCCTCAGCGAGCCGGTGACGGTGCGGCTGACCCTGACCACGGCGTCGCGGGCCCGCGCCGCCTCATCGAGGATCGCCCGGGCGTGCGGGAGCAGCGCATAGCCCGCGGGGGTGGGCTCGACCCGGCGGGTGGTGCGGTCGAAGAGCGGCGTGCCGAGCTCCGTCTCCAGACTGCGGATCGCCGAGGACAGTCCCGATTGGGAGATGCCCGCGAGGTCCGCGGCGCGCGTGAAGTGCCGCTCCTCCGCGAGGGCGACCACATATTCCATCTGGCGAAGCTCCATTGACCACTCCTGCTTCTCAATCTCATCGATGCAAGCTGTTGGACGTGTAGATTACGCGCTTCTAGTCTGCCCTGCATGACATCAGTTCCCACCCTCACCCTGAACTCCGGCCATCGCATCCCCCAGCTCGGCTACGGCGTCTTCAAAGTTGCGCCGGCTGAGGCAGAGGAAGCAGTGAGCACCGCTCTGGAGCTGGGCTACCGGCATATCGACACCGCCGCGATCTACGGCAATGAAGAGGGCGTCGGCGCTGCGATCGCGCGCAGCGGCATCCCGCGCGACGAGCTGTTCGTGACCACCAAGCTGTGGAATGACCAGCAGGCGGGCGAGGCCCCGCACGACGCGATCCGCACGAGTCTGGAGAAGCTGGGCCTCGACTACGTCGACCTCTACCTCACGCACTGGCCGACCCCCGAGAAGAACACCTACTCCAACGCCTGGGAGAAGCTCATCGAGATCCGCGACGCGGGTCTCTCCCGCTCCATCGGGGTCTCGAACCATCTTCCCGAGCATCTGGATCGCATCGTCAAGGACACGGGAGTCGTCCCCGCTGTCGACCAGATCGAGCTGCACCCGGCCCATCAGCAGAGCGACATCCTGGCCTGGGGTGCCGAGCACGGCATGCACATCGAGTCGTGGGGCCCGCTGGGGCAGGGCAAGTACCCTCTGTTCGAAGCTCCGGCCGTCGCCGCAGCCGCAGCAACGCATGAGGTGTCTCCCGCTCAGGTGGTGCTCCGCTGGCACCTGCAGCGCGGCATCATCGTCTTCCCGAAGTCCGTGCACCGCGAGCGCATGGCCCAGAACCTCGACGTGTTCGGCTTCGAGCTCACCGCGGACGAGGTCTCCAGGATCGACGCCCTCGATCCTCGTGACGGCTCCGGACGCGTGGGCGGCCACCCGCTCGAGGTCAACTGACCGCCCCGCCTTCCGCGAGCAACCTCCACCCCACACGACGACCAAGGGACACGATCTCGACCATGAAGACCTTCACACTGCCGGGCACGGACATCACCGTTCCCAATGTGACCCTGGGACTGATGCGCATCCAGGACAAGACCGATGACGAGGTGCGGACCCTGATCCGTACCGCTCGGGAATCCGGCATCAGCTTCCTCGATCACGCCGACGTCTACGGCTCCGACCTCCACGGCTGCGAGCGACGCTTCGCCGAGGCCCTGCAGCTCTCCGCGAGCGAGCGTGCCGACTGGGTGATCCAGACGAAGGCCGGGATCGTGCCCTCGGGGCCCTACTTCGACTTCTCCTACGAGCACATCATCGAGTCCGTCGAAGGATCGCTCAAGGCCCTGGGCACCGACTACATCGACATCCTCCTCCTGCACCGGCCGGACGCGCTGGTGGAGCCCGAAGAGGTCGCTCGGGCCTTCGACGAGCTCGAGGCCGCGGGCAAGGTCCGTGCCTTCGGAGTCTCCAACCACACGCCCCGCCAGATCGATCTGCTGCGCAAGTTCGTGCGGCAGCCGATCGTCGCCAATCAGGTGCAGCTCTCCATCACGCACTCACCGCTGATCGCCCAGGGCGTGGCGGCCAACATGCAGGCGCTCGATCAGTCGATCACCCGCGACGACGGCCTGATCGACTACTGCCGGCTCCACGACATCACGCTCCAGGCGTGGTCGCCGTTCCAGGCCGGGTTCTTCAACGGACCGTTCCTCGGCTCGCCGGACTATCCGGAGCTGAACGAGGTCATCGATCGGCTCGCGGCGAAGTACGACGTCCCCGCGATCGCGATCGCCGTCGCCTGGATCACGCGCCATCCCGCTCGGATGCAGGTCGTCCTCGGCACCACCACGCCGCAGCGGGTGGCTGATGCGGCGCTCGGCTCCGAGGTTCCTCTCGAGCGTTCGGAGTGGTACGACCTGTTCCGCGCTGCGGGGTACACGGTCCCCTGAGCCCGCCGGCACACATAGCAGAAGCGGCCTCTGCCTGGATGAACTTCCAGGTCAGAGGCCGCTTCTTCGATCGATCTGCGGTGGAGCTAGGGGGATTCGAACCCCCGACCTTCTCATTGCGAACGAGACGCGCTACCAACTGCGCCATAGCCCCATGTCGCTGGGCGACCCCGATAGATTAGCATCGCGGCTGCGGTGCTGTCGCATCGTGATCCGCGCCTTGACGAAGGTCACAGGGGAGGTCACAGCGGAGGTCACAGCGGCGGTCACAGGGGAGGTTGCAGAGGAGGCAAGGCGGCGTTCGCAGCGTTCACCCGGCGCGCACCGCGCCGAGCTCACCGCTGCGCGTCGCGCAGCTCCTGGAGTTCCTCCTGCACGGTGTCGAGCACCGCGAGGCGCTCCTGCCCGGTGCAGGCCACATAGGCGGGCTGGAGGTGGTCGGGGCGCTCCACGTCGTCGTCGCCGGGCCAGGTGCGCAGCGAGCCACCGGCGCGGCGCAGGATGTGGAAGCCGGCCGCCACGTCCCAGGAGTTGATCGCGGTCAGGGCCGTCGCGTCGGCCCAGCCGGCGGCGACATAGGCGAGCTCGAGCGCCGCCGAGCCGAGATGCCGCACCGCGGAGACCTCGTCCTCGAGGGAACGGAGGGAGCGTGCCGCATAGTCGGGGAACTGGGAGCCGACGCGCTGACCGGGGAACCCTGCCAGCACCAGGGCGTCGGGCGCCGGGCGGGTGGCGCGTGGGCGCAGCACTCGACCGTTCAGGGTCGCGTCACCATCTGCCGCGGCGAACACCTGGCCGAGCACCGGAGCGTCGATCACGCCGGCGACCAGCTCGTCACCGATCGTCACACCGATCGAGATGCAGAACAGCGGCAGGCCAGCGGCGAAGTTGCTGGTGCCATCGATGGGGTCCACGTAGAAGCTGACCGCCGGCTCGTCACTGGTGTCTCCGGCAGGCTGCTCGGCGGGACGCTCCCCGCCCTCCTCGCCGACGATCCGGGCGCTGGGCAGCAGCCGTCGCAGCTCGGAGACGATGATCTCTTCGCTCGCCCGGTCGTGCTCGGTGACGATGTCGTGGCTGGAGGTCTTGTACTCGCGGGCCAGGCCGTCGCGGTCCAACCCGCGGATGTACTCGGCTGCCGCGAAGGCTGCGGCGGTCGCGATGTCCAGCAGGTGCGAGGGCGAGGGGACGGCGGCGGACGGGGGACGGGGCGCGTTGGTGTTCATCGCGGCCAGGCTAGCCCGCACCGCGCGGTCCCGGGCGGGAGGACGGGGTGCGGACAGCCGGCCCCTGGGCCACTCTCCGGCTGTGTCCTCCCGCCGAACTCCCCCGCTCACCCCAGCAGGTGGCGCAGGTACGGGCTCATCAGCAGACCGTCGGGGTCCGCGGCCTCGCGCACGGCCCGAAAATCGTCGAAGCGTGGATGGAGCCGGGCGAGCTCACGGGCACCGAGCCAGTGCTGCTTGCCCCAGTGGGGGCGGGCGCCGAAGTTCGCGAGAGTCCGTTGCACCAGCAGCAGGTACGGGCCCGCCTCCTCTGCGTGATAGCGGTGAGCGGCGAGATAGACGGTGTCGCGCTGATAGGCGGTGGACAGCCACACATCATCGGCCGCGGCGCGGCGGATCTCGAGCGGGAAGGTCACGCGAACGCGCTCTGACTCGATACGGGAGCGCAGCGCCACGAAAGCCTCCTCGAAGCGCTCCGCGGGCAGGGCCCATTCGGACTCGTGGAACCGCACTCGCCGCGGTGCCGCGTAGACGGTGGCGGAGTCGTCGACCACCCGGGAGCCGGCGAACGAGCGTGAGGCGATCTCGGCGACGGGTCTGCTCAGCCGCGGCACCAGAGCCGCTGCGCGGCACAGCAGCTCCCAGGCGCCGTTGCCGAGCACCTCCTGCTGCAGGAGCTCAGCCGCCCGAGCGGGGCGCTCCCGCAGGGCATCGGCCGGCAGCCGATGCATGGTGCGCACGGTCGCCCGGTCGGTGCGGGGGAACCAGAAGATCTCGTGGTGGTCGTTCCTGAAGGAGTCCGCGAGGAAGGATCCGACGGCGGGGTCGAGCGCCCGGGTGCTCTCGACGAGCTCGAGGCGGTAGGCCGGCACGCACTGCAGGGTGACCTCGAGCACCACCCCGATCGTGCCGAGCCCCAGCCGTGCCGCCGCGAAGAGCTCGGGGTCCCTGGTCGGGGAGGTGTCCACGACCGAGCCGTCCGTCAGCACCAGCCGCAGGGCGCGCACCATCCCCGCGAAGCCCGTGAAGGTCGCTCCGGTGCCATGAGTGCCGGTCTGGATCGCCCCGGCGATCGACTGCCGGTCGATGTCCCCCATCACCGACAGCGCGAGCCCGTAGGGGGCCAGCAGCTCGGCGACCGCCCACAGCCGTGTTCCGCCGCGCAGCGTGACCAGCCCGGTGGCCGGGTCCGCGCTGACCAGACCCTGGTAGCCGTCGAGGCTCAGGGTGATCCCGTCGGTCGCGACGAGCGCGGAGAACGAGTGCCCGCCGCCGAGCACCCGCAGGGAGCAGCCGCGGGCGCGGGCGGCGTGCACCGCCTCGACCACCCCGTCCTGTGAGGTGGGGCGCAGCTCCTGCTGCGGAGTCCAGCGCACAGCTCCGCTCCAGGTGCGCATCGACGTGCTGCTCGTCCTCATCGGCCGCTCCTCCGGGGCTCGCTGGATGGTCCGCCCGCGGCCCGGAGGGCACCGGTGCGAGAAGGGTTCAGAGGAAGACTGCACCCTCACCGCGGTAGGTGGGGAGAAAACCGGAGATCTCCTCGCCCTGCACGAGGACGTACGCCGCGAAGTGCTCGGCAGGTTCGCCCGCCTTCGCATGCCGCAGCCAGACGGTGTCCCCGACGCGGAGGGCGTCGGCCGCGGGACCGATGACGGGAGTCTGCACCTCCCCCGCCGCCTCCTGCGGGGCGAAGGCGAGGCCGGGTGGATGCGCGATGGTGGGCAGGCGATCCTCCGCCGGCACACCGCTGGCGATCCAGCCGCCGCCGAGCAGGGTCGCGACCCCCGGGGCCGGCCTGCGCACCACGCTCACGCCGAGCAGCAGCGCGGCATGCGGGGTGAAGTCCCGGTAGTGGTCGAACAGCCCCGGACCGACCAGCCCGGAACCGGCGGCGATCTCCGTGACGGCTCCTTCCGCGGCGGTGGACTCGATCGAACCGGTGCCGCCGCCGTTGACGAACTCGAGCTCGACGAGATCGCTCACCGTGGCGACCACCTCTGCGCGTCGGGCAGCGACGTCTGGGCGGGAGAGGCGCTTCATGGCCCGCACCGCGGCACCGTACGGGGTCGCGGCCGCGTCGGTCACCCCGGCGACGTGCCCCTCATACGCCATCAGCCCCACCAGGGCGACTCGTGGCCGGGCCAGCACCTCGCGGGCGAGAGCGACGGCCTGATCGACGCTCCGCACGGGTGACCGCAGCGCTCCGAACCGCAACCCGGGGAGACCGGGAAGAGGGGCATAGGAGACGTCGAGCTCGAGCGCGATCCGGATTCGCCGCCCTCCGGCACGGGGGTGGAGATCAGCGGTGGCATCCAGGATCAGGTCGAGCTGCGCGGACTCGTCGACCATCAGCGTGATGGCGTCCAGGGCCTCCGGGCGGGTCGCGAGGCGTCGCAGCGCCCCGCGCTCGGCAGTCGGGTAAGCGACGACGACGTCCCGGGCGCCGTGGTGCACGAGCCACAGCGCCTCAGGGAGTGTGAAGGCGAGGATGCCCGCGTACCCGGGCCGGGCGAGCACCCGCTCGAGCAGGCCTCGCACTCGCAGGGATTTCGAGGCGACGCGCAGCGGGGTGCCGGCGGCGCGGCGCGCGAGGTCCGCGGCATTGGCGTCGAAGGCGTCGAGGTCGAGCACCGCGACCGGCCGCTCGTGGATGCCCGTGCGAGCGAGCAGCTCGTCGAGGTCCTCGAGACGGCGGCCTTCGAGCATCTCAGGCCCGTCGGCGGGCGAGGATCTCGTCGAGATGGAGGTCCTGGGCTGGTGCGAAGGTCTCGTCGACCGCCTCGAGCTCCTCGACCTGTCCGCTCTCCAGCGGCACCGAGGTGGCCAGCATGCTCTGACGATGGGCGGCATGGCGGGTTGCGAGGTCGTCCACCTCGCCGCGCAGCGTGTAGGTGGGACGGGGCACAGAGCGGGGAGTCCACTCCCCCGGCCGGGTGGTCTGCTGGAGGGCGCGCTCGGCGGCATCCTCGAGTGGAGTGCTCTCGGCCGGTGCAGAAGAAGCGACGGGCTCGACGGCGTCGACCACCGTCGCCGGGGTGGTCGAGCTGTCCGCTGCAGTCGCACGGCGGCGGGCGGTCTCCTGCTCAGCTCGCTCCTGGCGGGCGCGGGTCGCGGCGAAAGTCTGCCGGGACCTCCGCTCGAGCTCGCTTCGGCGCAGCCCCACCAGGTAGATCGCGGTGCCGGTCAGCGCGATCACCGGCAGCCACCAGGTGACGGTCTCGGCGACGGCGAGGCCGATCAGCACTGCCGTGACGAGAAGCATGCCGACCAGCACGAGGCGCAGCAGACGGCGGGAGCGGGCACGCTCCTGGACAGGGTCGATGCGGGTACCCGGCTCGGCATCGAATCGGGGACGACGCGTGGGATCGGCGGGGCGCAGGAGCAGACGGTCCTGAGACATGGGCGGGTTCACCTCGGTAGGCATGCGGCGGGCGTGGACGGCCGCGGAGAGGTCCCGCGCCTGGGAGGTCATCTCGGCCTCGTCCGCGGCGCGGGCACGGCCCATCACCTCACGACGGCTTGCTGTGCGCGGCAGGGCATAGGCCAGCCACAGCAGCAGCAGGATGCCGAAGAGGACGGCTCCAAGATTGATCGACTCCACACCCACACACTAATGACACGACTGTGATTCCCCTGGTCACGTCGTGGGCGTGTCGGGAGGAAACTCTCGTTGAAGTCGTCTCAGCACTCCGCGGCCGTCATCACCCGTGACCACTTCCTCCGCGGTGAGGGCGAAGACGAGGTGGTCGCGCCACGCGCCGTCGACATGGATCGCCGCGCGCCGCATCCCCTCCGGCCGCAGGTGAAGCTTCTCGACCACGCGCAGGCTCGCGACGTTCTCAGGGCGCACCGTGACCTCGATGCGATGCAGTCCGAGCTCGGCGAAGAGGTGATCGATGACCAGTGCCACCGACCGCGGCACCAGACCACGCCCCGCCTCCTCGCGGTCGATCCAGTATCCGAGCACCGCGGAGCGCAGTGCGCCGTACTGGATCGGGCCGGCGGTGATCTGCCCGAGGACCGCGCCGCCCCGGCGCGTGATCGCGAGCGGGAGGTGGGTCCCCAGTCGTGCCTGCTCCTCGTTCCAGCGCCGGAGGGTGCGGAAATTGATCGGGGCCCGGCGGCGCTCAGGATCGCTTGCGTCCCACGGACGCAACCAGTCGGCATTGCGCTCTCGCAGCCGGTCGAAGTCGGTGCGGTCCCGCCGCCGCAGGGGTCGTAGGGTCAGCTCCCCGTCGTGCAGGGCCAGCGGCCACACGTGAACCATCGCGTCATCGTAGTCGGCCACGTCCCCACCGACTGTTCCTTCCCCACCGACACGCCATCCCTGGAGTCCAGCTGTCCCTGGAGTCCCAGCCGTCCCTGGAGTCCCAGCTGTCCCTGGAGCCTCAGCTGCTCCTGGAGCTCATATGCCCCATATGGGAGCCTGTCCCCATGGATTCCGAGATGCTGGCCTCGAAGAAGCGGGAGCTGCGCAGGCAGCTGCGAGCCCATCGGGCTGCGGCCTATGGCGGGGAGCACGGTGCGGCCCGACGGGCCAGCGAAGCTCAGCAGCTGCTCGGGCACGCCTCACCCCTGATCACCGCCGTCGAGGCGGCCGTGACCGCGGCGCGGGCTGCAGGGACGGCGCTGCCGCTGGTCGCCGCCTATCACCCCACTCCCTCAGAGGCCGATGTGATGCCGCTGGCCCGCCGGCTCGCGCAGGCGGGGGCCCGCCTGGTGTTCCCCGCCGCCGACGCCGGCACCGAGCTCGAATGGATCGCGTGGGACGGCGACTCCGACTTCCAGGACTCCCCCGGGCGCGGCTTCGGCAAGGAACCGCGCGGTGAGCGCCTGGGCACCGGCGCTCTCCACGAGGTGATGCTCGTGCTCGCCCCCGCCGTGGCCGTGGACCGCTCGGCGACCCGGATCGGTCACGGGGCGGGCTATTACGACCGTGCGCTGACCACGATCCCGCCGAGTGCACAGGTGGTGGCGGTGATCCACCCGAGCGAGCTGCTCGAAGAGGGGGCCCTGGTGCGCGGCGAGCATGATGTGCCGATCCCGCGCGTGCTCACGGCCGACGGTCTGGTCTCGCTGATCACGTCCGAGGGATCCTGAGGGCTCTGCAGTCGTAAGATGGTCGGCGGTCGGCCCTGCGGCGGACCCGTGCCCATCGATCATCCCGGAGGATCCCGCGTGCCCACGTACGTCTATGCCTGCAAGAGCTGCGCGCATCGTTTCGAGCAGTACCAGAGCTTCAGTGAAGATTCCCTGGTGACCTGTCCCGAGTGCGCAGAGGATGCGCTGCGCAAGGTCTTCGACTCGGTCGGCATCGTCTTCAAGGGATCGGGCTTCTACTCGACCGACTCCCAGACCTCGGGCGCGTCCACCTCCTCCACGGGCTCCGCGAGCTCCGCTGGCGGCGAGTCCACGAGCTCCTCCGCGCCTGCCACTGCCACCGAGTCGAGCACCGCCTCCGCCCCGGCCGCCGCATCGACCACCAGCGCCCAGCCGGTCCCCGCCGCAGCCTCCTGATCTCGCGCCCTGCCCGGGCTCTCTCACCGGGTCGGGATGCACAGCTCATCCCTTCCGCGACCGTTCCTCCCCACCGGGAGGTCATCCACCGCGAGGCCTCCAGCGCCCCGCAGCTACGGTCGGCGACCTAGCGTCCAGGCATGCTCTCCCGACTCCGCAGTCATCTTCCCCACTGGCGCCGTGCACTGCGCCGCCGTCGACGCCTGCTGGCACTGCTGGCCCTCGCGGTCGCGGTCACGGCGGTGCTGCCCTCGCTCCTGCCACCTTCGGCCCGGGGTGTTCAGGTGATCGTCGCGGACGAGGACCTGCCCGCCGGGACGGTGTTGGGACCGGAACATCTGCGCACGGTGCGCACGGCGGAACAGCTGCTTCCCGCAGAGGCCCCGACCGCAGCCGAGCACGTGCTCGGTCACGCCACCACCCATCCGGTTCCTGCCGGCGCCCCGCTCCTGGACGTTTTCCTCTCCGGAGAGGGACAGCCATCGCTCCCCGAGGGCGCGGTGCTGATGGTGGTTCCCATCCCCGATCTGCTCGCCCCGCATCTGAGTCCGGGGACCCGTGTCGAGCTGCTTCCCGCGGATCCCGCTCTGGACTCCCCCGGTGCAATCACCGCCCAGGTGGTCGAGGCCGCCCCGACGACTCCCTCCACCGTCGGGCTGGGAGGTGCCGGCTCCGGTTCGACCCAGATCCTGGTGGCCGTGGACCGTGCCAGTTCTGGAGAACTGGCTCACGCTCTCGGCGCGGGCACCGTCATGGTCGCGGTGATCGGCTAGAGTCCGTGCGGAACCGCTAGCGCGGATCCTCCCCATCCCCGACCCGAGAAGGATGACCCCCTGAAGGGTTTCAAGAACTTCGTCATGCAGGGCAACGTCATCGACCTGGCGGTCGGTGTCGTCATCGGCGGCGCCTTCACCGCTCTGATCGGTGCGTTCGTCGCCAATCTGATCCAGCCCGTGATCAACGTCTTCGGCGGCACCAACGTCAACGGACTCTCGTTCAAGATCATCGACGCGAATGAGGCCACCCGGGTGGACCTCGGTGCTGTCCTCTCCGCGGTCATCGCCTTCCTGATCACCGCTGCCGTCGTCTACTTCGTCTTCGTGCTGCCGATCTCCAGCGCACGCAAGCTCGATCGCAAGCGTCGTGGCCTGCCCGAGGAGGAGGAGACTGCGGTGTCCGAGGACATCGTCCTGCTCACCGAGATCCGTGACGCGCTCACGGCGCAGCGTGGTGGCCCCGTCCAGCCCGGCGGCACCACCCCGCAGGTCTGACTCACATGAGCGGTGCTTCGGCACCATCGTCCACCGGCGCGGGTCGGGACCATCGGGTCCCGGCTCGCGCCGTTTGCGATGCCTCCCCCGCCGCGCCCGCCTCACCCGCCTCACCCGCACCGGAGCCGGTGCCCTCCCCCATCGATGAAGACTCAATCGACGCCGTCATCTCCTGGTTCTCGCGCACCGGGCGCGACCTCCCCTGGCGCCATCAGGGGGTCTCCGCCTGGGCCATCCTGGTCTCCGAGGTGATGCTCCAGCAGACCCCGGTGGTCCGGGTGCTGCCACGATGGCGGGAATGGATGAGCTGCTGGCCGACTCCCGCCGATCTCGCCGACGCCCCGACCGCTGAGGTCCTGCGCCGCTGGGATCGGCTGGGCTATCCCCGGCGGGCACTGCGGCTGCAGGAGTGCGCCCGCGCGATAGTGCGTGAGCACGGTGGGGAGGTGCCCATCGGCGAGGAGGTGCTGCGTTCGCTGCCCGGGGTTGGTGAGTACACCGCCGCTGCGGTCACCGCCTTCGCGCATCACCGTCGGGCCGTCGTCGTGGACACCAATATCCGGCGCGTGCTGACCCGCTCCCGTCGAGGTCGAGCGCTCCCGGACCGCTCCTACAGCGCGGCCGAGCGCAGCCTCGCCGCCCGCAGCCTGCCCTCCCAGCCGGAACGCTCCGTCGCCTGGAACCAGGCGGTGATGGAGCTGGGGGCGCTGGTCTGCACGGCACGGTCACCGCGCTGCGAGGAATGCCCGCTGGCCGCCCAGGGCTGTGCATGGCTGGCCGCGGGACGCCCCGCCCCGGAGACGGACACCCGACGGCGCCAGGCCTTCGAGGGTACGGATCGGCAGATGCGGGGCATGATCATGGCGCTGCTGCGCCGAGACGGCACCGCGACCGAGAAGGAGCTGCTCGACCTGGACCGGGACGATACGGCTCGGGTGCAGCGCTGCGCCGAGTCGCTGCTGAGCGACGGCCTCGCCGTCTCACAGGGCACCGGCCTGCGCCTGCCCTGACCCTGCACCTTTGATCCTGCACCTTTCCAGAAGGGCACGATCGCACGCTCGCTCAAGGCTGAGCAGGTGTGCCGAGCGCTGTTCAGCGCTCGCGGTCCAGGAGCTTGATCATTCGCGTGTTCCCGAGGGTGTTGGGCTTGACCCGAGCGAGATCGAGGAATTCCGCGATCCCCTCGTCCAGTGAGCGCAGCAGCTGGTTGTAGAGCTCGGGGTCCACGCTCTCGCTCATCACCTCGAAACCGTGACGGGCGAAGAATTCCACCTCGAAGGTCAGGCAGAACACCCGCTGCAATCCGAGCTGGAGGGCACGCTCGAGCAGGGCCTCCAGCAAACGGTGGCCCAGGCCGGTTCCCCGCTGTTCGTCGTGGACCGCCAGGGTGCGCACCTCGGCGAGGTCCTCCCACATCACGTGGAGGGCACCGCAGCCGATCACCCGGCCGTGTTCGTCGGTCGCGACCAGGAATTCCTGGATCGACTCGTAGTAGGACACGAGGTCCTTGCCCAGCAGCACCCCGGTATGGGTCATGGGCTCGACCAGCGAGTTGATCGCTCGCACGTCGGCGGGCAGGGCGGGGCGGATGCTGATGCTCATGCGGGGCTCTCCTCGCCTCGGGCCGCGCTCGGAGATTCGGCGCTGACAGCGATCGGTTCACCGCCCGGCAGCCCGGGACGGGACTGCGTGCGGAATGGATCTGAGTCAGCGGGAGCCTGGACGTCGGGCTGCTGGGATGGGTCGGGCTCTGCCGTGCTCAGTTCAGCTGAGAGGCTCACTGCGGCGGAGTGCTCGGTGGCGGACTGCTCAGGGGCATCGGGCGTGGCTGCGGACTGCGGGGCAGTGGACTCCTCGAGCGCGGCGTCCCGCTCCGTATCCGCGTTCGTGTCTGCCTCTGCCGCGCGTCGCTCCGCACGCCGGTCCAGCGCACGGTGCACAGCTGTGATCAGCCGTTCGACGAGCAGGGCCATCACCACGGCAGCGATCAGCGCGACCGTGATTCCCAGCAGGTGGTTGTCCTCGAACCAGGCACCGGCGAGGGCACCGATCGCACAGGAGTAGACCGCCCAGACGAAGGTGGACAGCAGGGAGCGGGGCCAGAAGTTCCGGTGGGGATAGTGCACCGCGCCGGCGACGAGGTTGACCGCTGTGCGGCCGAAGGGGATGTAACGAGCGGTCATGAGGAAGACCAGAGCCCGCTTCTGCAGGCCCCGGTCGGCGGCCTCGACGGCGGCGCGCCCCTTGCCCTCGCGCAGGAACTTGAAGCGCTCGTAGCCGATCTTGTTGCCGACCAGGTAGCCGACGTTGTCCCCAGTCCAGGCTCCGAGCCAGGCGGCAAGACCGATCAGGAGGATCGAGGGCCTGCCCGAGCTCGACCAGAGGGAGGAGAGGGTGACGATCGTCGATTCGCTGGGCACCGACGGGAAGAAGCCATCGAACGCAGCGAATCCGTACACCACGAGATAGACCCACCAGGCATCAGCAAGGGTCAGGATCCAGGATTCAAGCTGGCCAGTCAGCGACAGCAACCAGTCGATCACGTGAGCTATCGGTCCTCTCCATGGGAATCCGCGGTCAGCCGCTCCGGAGCAGCAGGTCTCACGGGCCGTCAGCCGCTCCGGAGCAGCAGGTCTCACGGGCCGTCAGCCGCTCCGGAGCAGCAGGTCTCACGGGCCGTTCGTGTGCGCCGCCGAGGTCAGCGCTGCGCAGCACCGGTGCCGGCCTCACCCCGAGAGGGTGGGGCCGGCACCAGCCGAGATCAGGCGCTGGCTTCCGCGCTGTCCGTGCCCGGTGCATCCGAGCCTTCGGTCTGCGTCACGACGTCCGCGCGAGCCTGAGTCATCGACTCGAGGTCGACGACCTCGGAGATCGGTTCCAGGGTGCCGTTCTCGCCACGGCGGGTGAAGGTGAGCTCGCCCAGCAGGCCCTCGCCCTCGGCGTCGACGACGATCTCGTCGCCGACCTGGATCTGACCGAACAGGATCCGCTCGGAGAGCGTGTCCTCGATGTCGCGCTGGATGGTGCGACGCAGCGGTCGCGCACCGAGCACGGGGTCGTACCCCTTCTCGGCCAGCAGGCTCTTGGCCCCCGTGCTGAGGCTGAGCGACATGTCCTTGTCCTGGAGGCGCTTCTGGAGCTTGGCGATCTCCAGATCGACGATCTGGACGATCTCCGCCATCGAGAGCTGCGGGAAGACCACGACATCGTCGACACGGTTGAGGAACTCGGGCTTGAAGTGCTGCTTGAGCTCCTCGTGGACCTTCGACTTCATCCGCTCGTAGTCGGTGGAGAGGTCGCCGCCCGCGGTGAAGCCCAGGGACACGCCCTTGGCGATGTCCCGGGTGCCGAGGTTGGTGGTCATGATGATGATCGTGTTCTTGAAGTCCACGACCCGACCCTGGGAGTCGGTGAGGCGACCGTCCTCGAGGATCTGCAGCAGCGAGTTGAAGATGTCCACATGGGCCTTCTCCACCTCGTCGAAGAGCACCACGGAGAAGGGCTTGCGGCGCACCTTCTCGGTGAGCTGGCCGCCCTCGTCGTACCCGACATAGCCGGGAGGCGAGCCGAACAGCCGCGAGGCGGTGTGCTTCTCGCCGAACTCGGACATGTCGAGCTGGATCAGCGACTCCTCGTCGCCGAAGAGGAACTCGGCCAGCGCCTTGGCCAGCTCGGTCTTGCCGACGCCCGTGGGCCCGGCGAAGATGAACGAGCCGCCCGGACGCTTGGGGTCCTTGAGCCCCGCACGGGTGCGACGGATGGCACGGGAGATGGCCTTGATGGCCTCGTTCTGCCCGATGACCCGCTTGTGCAGCTCGTCCTCCATGTTGAGCAGACGCGAGGACTCCTCCTCCGTCAGCTTCACGATCGGGATGCCCGTCGAAGCTGCCAGCACCTCGGCGATGACCTCTTCGCTGACCGTGGTGACGGCATCGGACTCGCCGTGACGCCAGGCCTTCTCCTTCTCCTCGCGCTCCGTCTTGAGCTTCTGCTCCTCGTCCCGCAGGGAGGCGGCGAGCTCGAAGTCCTGCCCGTCGATCGCCTCCTCCTTCTTCTTGCGGGTCTCCTCGATGCGCGCGTCGAACTCCTTGAGCTCGGGCGGCGCGGTGAGCCGACGGATGCGCAGGCGGGCCCCGGCCTCATCGATCAGGTCGATCGCCTTGTCCGGCAGGAAGCGGTCGTTGACGTAGCGGTCGGCGAGGTTCGCGGCGGCCACCAGGGCGGCATCCGTGATCGTGACCTTGTGGTGCGCCTCGTAGCGATCGCGCAGACCCTTGAGGATCTCCACGGTGTGCGCCACCGACGGCTCCTCGACCTGGATCGGCTGGAAGCGGCGCTCGAGCGCCGCATCCTTCTCGATGTGCTTGCGGTACTCGTCGAGGGTGGTCGCCCCGATGGTCTGCAGCTCGCCACGGGCCAGCATCGGCTTGAGGATGCTGGCCGCATCGATCGCGCCCTCGGCGGCACCTGCACCCACGAGGGTGTGGATCTCGTCGATGAACAGGATGATGTCACCGCGGGTGCGGATCTCCTTGAGCACCTTCTTCAGGCGTTCCTCGAAGTCGCCGCGGTAGCGGGAGCCGGCAACCAGGGAGCCCAGATCCAGGGTGTAGATCTGCTTGTCCTTGAGGGTCTCGGGCACATCGCCGGCGACGACGGACTGCGCGAGCCCCTCGACCACGGCGCTCTTGCCGACACCGGGCTCACCGATCAGCACGGGGTTGTTCTTGGTACGGCGGGAGAGCACCTGCATGACCCGCTCGGCCTCGTGCTCGCGGCCGATGACCGGGTCGAGCTTGCCCTCGCGGGCGGCCTGGGTGAGGTTGCGACCGAACTGATCCAGCACCAGAGATCCGGCGGGCTGACCCTCGGCGGGGCCGCCGGCATTGGCCGGCTCCTTGCCCTGGTAGCCGGAGAGGCGCTCGATGACTTCCTGGCGCACGGCCGACGGCTCTGCCTTGAGGCGGGAGAGGACCTTGACGGCCGTCCCCTCGCCCTCGCGCAGCAGACCGAGCAGGATGTGCTCGGTGCCGATGTAGTTGTGCCCGAGCTGCAGCGCTTCGCGCAGGCTCAGCTCGAGGACCTTCTTCGCACGCGGCGTGAAGGGGATGTGGCCGGAGGGCGTCTGATTGCCCTCGCCGATGATGTCGCGGACCTGCTCGCGCACGGCATCGAGGGTCACGCCGAGAGCCTCGAGGGCCTTGGCCCCGACGCCCTCGTTCTCGTGGATCAGGCCCAGCAGGATGTGCTCGGTGCCGATGTAGTTGTGATTGAGCAGCCGTGCCTCGTCCTGCGCCAGGACGACGACGCGGCGGGCGCGATCGGTGAAGCGTTCGAACATGGTCCTCCCCCGTCCGGTGGTGGTGATGGATCGAGACTACGCGGATCCGAGGAGGATGCATCGCCTGTTCGCCGCTGGCGTGATAGCTGTTCGCCGCAGGCGTGATCGGTCGTCATTCCTGGATGCCGGTGAGCGCTCACCGGACGATTCCACTCACGTTCCCCGCTCCACTCCCAGCGGCCGACATGCACCGCCGACCTGTCGGTCGAGCTGCGTCCCCGGACGGCGGCAGCCCCTAAGATGACCCACGTCATACTTTCTGCGTGAAGGAGCATCCCATGGGCGCCATCGTCGGCGGCATCATCCTGTTCGTGCTCGGAGCCATCTCCCGCTTCGCCCTCGAGTTCGACCTGCCGGGCGTGGACTCCACGATGCTCGGCACCATCCTGATGGTCGCCGGGGCGGTGCTCTTCGTCGTGGGCCTGCTGCTCTCACTGCGCTCGCGCAAGACCGTGGTCAACACCCAGAGCGCACCGGGGCACACGGTCTCGGAGCGTCGGGATCCCCCGCCCACCGTCTGACCGTCCTGTCTGACCGTTCCGCTGTCCTGTCTGACCGTCCCGTCTGACCGTTCCGTCTGACCCTCACCCCTCGTCCGACCAGAGGCGGCGCCCCGATCCGGGGTGCCGCCTCTGTCTGTCGTTGTCGGTGTTGGCGCAGGGACGGAACCGGCCAGGGGAAGGACAAGGGACCGACGGCGCGCACCTGAATGTCCACCGTCAGCCCGGGGGGATGAGGCGGCGGAGGGGCCCGGACACGGGATACGCTGGATGCCACGACCGCCCGGAGCCGCACGACGCGACGTGCCGACCGGCCTCGAGGCGCGTGACGTGCACAGCGAACGGAGAGATATGGCTGACCTGGACGTGACCCGTGCGGATGCGGTGCTGATCGGTGGAGGCATCGCCAGCGCGACCCTCGCCGCGATGCTCACCGAGCTCGAGCCGAGCTGGAACATCGTGGTCCTCGAACGGCTCCACGAGCTGGGTGCGGAGTCGAGCGACGCCTGGAACAACGCCGGCACCGGCCACAGCGCGCTCTGCGAGCTGAACTACACGCCGCAGGACGTCGACGGCTCCGTCAGCCCTGCCAAGGCGATCTCCATCAACGAGCAGTTCCAGGTCTCGAGGCAGTTCTGGGCGCATCTGGTGGAGAACGACCGCATCGGTGATCCGGCCAAGTTCATCCACACCGTCCCCCACATGAGCTTCGTGCATGGCATGGAGAACGTGGACTACCTGCGCCGTCGACATGAGGCGCTCGCCGCGAACCCGCTGTTCGACCGCATGGAGTTCACCACCGAGCACGCTCAGCTGGCCCAGTGGGCACCGCTGGTCTCCGAGGGCCGACCGGTCACCGAGACCATCGCGGCCACCCGTTCCGCCGACGGCACCGATGTCGACTTCGGGGCCCTGACCCGCCAGATGCTCGACTTCGCCTCCCGCACCGGCACCACGGTCTCGACCGGTTCCGAGGTAGTCGATCTGCGCCGCATGGGTGAGGACTGGGGCGTGATGGTCCGCTCCACCAAGGACGACTCGATCCGGGTGGTGCGCGCGCCGTTCGTCTTCGTCGGCGCCGGCGGCTACGCGCTGCCGCTGCTGCAGAAGTCGGGGATCGACGAGATCCGCGGCTTCGGCGGCTTCCCGATCTCCGGCCAGTGGCTGCGCTGCACCGATCCCGAGGTCATCGCCCGTCACGACGCGAAGGTCTACGGCAAGGCGGCGGTGGGTGCACCGCCGATGAGCGTCCCGCACCTCGACACCCGCTTCGTCGATGGAAAGCGTGCCCTGATGTTCGGCCCTTACGCCGGCTGGTCACCGAAGTTCCTCAAGACCGGCAGCTACACCGACCTCTTCGAGTCGATGAAGCCCTCGAACATCACCCAGATGATGGCGGTGGCTCCCCCGAACCTCGACCTCATGGTCTACCTCGGCTCGCAGCTCGCCGCCACCCACCACCAGCGCTTCGAAGCCCTGCGCGAATACATGCCCGCCGCGCACGAGGGCGACTGGGAGGAGATCACCGCCGGCCAGCGCGTCCAGGTGATCGCCCCTGACAGGGCCAAGCACGGCGTGCTGCAGTTCGGCACCCAGCTGATCACCGCAGCCGACGGCTCGATCGGCGGCATGCTCGGCGCCTCCCCCGGCGCTTCGACGGCCACCAGCATCATGCTGGGCCTGCTCGAGAAGATGTTCCCGCAGCGCATCGAGGCCTGGCGTCCCACGCTCACCCAGATGGTCCCGAGCTGGGGCCGATCGCTCTCCGAGGATGCTGACGAGGCGCACCGCACGCTCTCGCGCACCGCCGAGTCGCTGGGGCTGAGCCACGCCTGACCTCTCACCGGCGCGGCCGCTCCCCTGCAGGGCGCGGCCTCGTCCCCGAGCGCACGACTGAGGAAGAAGGACCACGGATGCGCATCTCGCTGATGACCACCTGCCTGGTGGATGTGATGGCGCCGGACGTCGCCCGGGCGACGGTCACGCTGTTGGAGCGGCTAGGGCACCAGGTGGTGTTCGACAAGCGCCAGACCTGCTGCGGCCAGATGCACACCAACTCCGGCTACTACACGGAGGCGGCCCCGGTGGTGCGGTCCTTCGTCGACACCTTCGAGCCTGCACTGGACACGGTCGACGCGATCGTGATGCCGTCCGGTTCCTGCGTCGGCTGCGTGCGCGACCAGCATCAGCTGGTCGCTCGGCATGAGGGCGACAGCGAGCTGGAGGAACGTGCCGCGGCGGTCTCGGCGAAGACGTACGAGCTCTCCGAGCTGCTGGTGGACGTGCTCAAGGTGACCGACGTCGGCGCATATTTCCCGCACTCGGTGACCTACCACCCCACCTGCCACTCGATGCGGTTCCTGAAGGTGGGCGCGCGTCCGCTCAAGCTGCTGCGGGCGGTGGACGGCATCGAGGTGAAGAACCTTCCCGAGTCCGATACCTGCTGCGGGTTCGGCGGCACCTTCTCCGTGAAGAACGACGCGACCAGCGATGCGATGGTGACCGACAAGGCCGCCAACGTGGTGCGCAGCGGTGCGGACTTCGTGGTCGCCGGCGATGCCTCGTGCCTGATGAACATCGGTGGCAAGCTGCGCCGCACCGGCGCCGCGCCGAAGTCGATCCACCTGGCGCAGATCCTCGCCTCGACCAAGGAGGACCCCTTCGTCCCCTCGGAGACCATCCTCGGGAGATCCGCATGAGTTCTACGAGCACAGTCCACCTCGGGATCCCCCAGGTCCGCCCTCAGCACGCCTCCCCCAGCTCGACCCTGCGGGGCGAGCGCGGCTTCCCGGAGGCCGCACGGGACGAGCTCGCGAATCCCACGCTCCGAGAGAACCTGCGCCGGGCCACCTCGACGATCCAGTCCAAGCGTGCGTCAGCAGTCCGTGAGGTGCGGGACTGGCAGAAGCTCCGCAACGCCGGCAGCGCCTTGAAGTGGCAGGTCACAGATCATCTTCCCGAGCTTCTCGAGCAGCTCGAATCCTCCGTGACCGCAGCCGGCGGCGTGGTCCACTGGGCCCGCGATGCCGAGGAGGCCGGAGAGATAGTCACCGCCCTGGCCCTCGAGCGCGGCGCGCGGGAGGTGCTGAAGGTCAAGTCGATGGCGACCCAGGAGATCGGACTGAACGAGGCGCTCGCCCACGCCGGGATCAGGGCGATCGAATCCGATCTCGCCGAGCTGATCGTTCAGCTGGCCGATGACACGCCCAGCCACATCCTGGTGCCTGCGATCCATCGCAACCGTGCGGAGATCCGGGAGATCTTCCTGGCCTCGATGCCGGACCTCGATGAGTCGATCACCGATGAGCCGGCTGAGCTCGCTGAGGCGGCACGTCGTTTCCTGCGGGAGAAGTTCCTGGACATGCCCGGCTCGGTGGCGATATCCGGGGCGAACTTCGCTATCGCGGAGACCGGCACCCTGGTGGTCGTCGAATCCGAGGGGAACGGCCGCATGTGCCTCACGCTCCCGAAGACGCTCATCTCCGTGGTGGGGATCGAGAAGATCGTGCCGACCTTCGAGGACCTCGAGGTCTTCCTGCAGCTGCTGCCCCGCTCCTCCACCGGGGAGCGCATGAACCCGTACACCACGATGTTCACCGGGGTCCATGACGGGGACGGGCCCGAGGAGTTCCATCTGGTGCTGCTGGACAACGGCCGCTCCGCGGTCCTCGAGGACCCCGAAGGCCGCAGCGCACTGCACTGCATCCGATGCTCGGCCTGCCTGAACGTGTGCCCGGTCTATGTCCGTGCCGGCGGCCACGCCTACGGCTCGACCTATCCGGGCCCGATCGGGGCGATCCTCTCCCCCCAGATGACAGGGATGAGCGGGGACGACGATCCCAACTCGACGCTCCCCTATGCCTCGAGCCTGTGCGGCGCCTGCTACGACGTGTGTCCGGTGAAGATCAACATCCCGGAGATCCTGGTCCACCTGCGGGCGAAGGACGTCGACCGCCGCCGGGAGACCCGTGGAGACTTCCACGGCACGTGGGACATGGCACTGAAGGGAGCAGGCAAGCTCATGTCCTCTCCCCGCGCCTACGACCTCGCGGTGCGCTCCGCCGGTCCCCTGACCTCTGTGCTGGGTGGGAAGAACATCGGCAAGCTCCCTGGTGTGCTCCCGCTGATACCCGGCTGGACCGATCACCGTGACCTGCCCAAGCCCGGCACTTCCTTCCGCTCCTGGTGGGACCAGCACGAGAAGGAGCGCGCAGCGGCCGACGGCGCCGCTGACCCCGTTGGCCCCGAGAGCGCCACTGGCACTGGCACTGGCACTGGCACTGGCACTGGCACTGGCACTGGCGAGGCCGCCACGGCGCCACCCGCCGGTCCCGACGCCGCGCCGGACAGCGAGGAGCAGGCATGACCGAGTGGACCGATGCCCGCCCGCAGCGCACCCCGGGGATGAGTGCGAAGGACGAGATCCTCGCCCGACTCCGGACCGCACTGGACGCCCCGCGCCGCGACGAGATCACCGAGGCCGCCGACGTGCCGCGCAGCTATCAGCGGGCCGACGACAAGCAGGAGCTGCGCACAGCACCCGAGAAGGTCCGCGGGGTGCTGGTCCAGCGTCTGGAGGACTACACCGCGGTCGTCCACCGGACCACCCCGTCCGAGGCGCCTGCAGCGGTCGCCGCCGCCCTCGGGGCCGCCCGCACCGTGGTCGTCCCCTCCGGTCTTCCCGATGCGTGGACGACGGCGGTGGAGGCGGAGCTGATCGTCGACGACGGCAGCGCCGACCCGCACCAGCTGGATGCGATCGATGCCGTGCTGACCGGCTGCCACACCGCGATCGCGCTCACCGGCACCATCGTGCTGCGAGGCGACGAGCGGGGCGGCCGCCGCGCGATCTCGCTGGTGCCGGACCATCACGTGATCGTGGTGGACGCCGACCAGGTGGTGCTCGGCGTCCCGAAGGCGATCCAACGCATGGGCGAGGATCCCCGTGCCGCCTGGACCATGATCTCGGGACCCAGCGCCACCAGCGACATCGAGCTGGAACGGGTCGAAGGCGTGCATGGACCGCGCCGCCTCGACGTCGTGCTCATCGAGCCCGCACCGGACCCGACGCCCGAAAGCGAGCCCGAGATCCAGCCCGTGACCCAGCCCGCGACCGACCAGGAGAACACCCGATGAACGATTCCATCCCCACCGAAGGCCTCGAGCTGTCCGTCGGCGACGGCCTTCGTGACCGTGGCGAGCTGTTCACCATCGCGGCCGGGGCATATCGCGCCGAGGTCTCCGCAGTGGGGGCCATCCTCGAGTCGCTCACCCTCAGCGGCCGAGATCTGCTGGTCCGCAATCCCGAGACCGGGCCGATGAAGTTCTACCGCGGCGCGATCGTGGCCCCCTGGCCCAATCGGATCGGGGACGGCCTCTACACCTGGGACGGACAGGAGATCCAGACCCCGCTGACCGAGCCCGAACGGGGCAATGCTCTGCATGGGCTGGTGTCCTTCCAGAGGTTCACCCCGGCGACCGTCTCCGACGACGAGCTGGTGATGATCACGGAGCTGTTCCCCTCTCCTGGCTATCCCTTCCATCTGCTGCTGACGGTGCACTACGCGCTGGACCCTCAGGAGGGCCTGAGCACGACGGTGACCGCCCGCAACCTCGGCGCGCTGGACGCTCCCTATGGGGTCTGCCCGCATCCGTACCTGGTCGCCGGCCCGGAACCGCTCGATGAGTGGTCCCTGGAGTTCGACGCCGGCACCGTGCTCACCGTCACCGAGGATCGGCTCCTGCCCACCGGCACTGCAGCGATCGCGCCCGGGTCGGATTTCGACTTCCGCAGTGCGAAGGTGATCGGCTCGCTGTTCATCGACCATGCCTTCACCGACCTCGGCCGAGATCCGCAGGGACGGCTCACGATCACCGTCAGCGCCCCGGGCGGCACCGGTGTCGAACTCTCCGCAGGTCCGGAGCTGCCGTGGTTGCAGGTGCACACCGGAGACCGACCGGAGCCCGAGAACAATCGGCTCGGACTCGCTGTGGAACCGATGACCTGTCCCCCGGATGCCTTCCGCAGCGGCACGGACGTGGTGCGCCTGAGCCCCGGGGCGGAGCACGCGGCAGCCTGGACCCTGCGCGGCTGGTGAGCGGACCCGCGGAGCACACCCTGCGGCTACGGCGCGAGCCGAGCAGACCGGCGGGTGGCTCCGCGGCATCAGCGCCACAGCATCAGTTCCGCTACGGTGCGGTCGGTGTCGAAATTCTGGTTGACTGTTAAGTATGTTCATCTAACATAGTGGGCATGGTCACAGACGACCCCCCGGCGGCACTGCTGCGAGTCACCCACCTGGTCAAGCACTTCCCCGGCGCGAAAGCGCTCGACGGCGTGGACTTCGACGTCCGTGCGGGCGAGGTGCACTGCCTGCTCGGCCAGAACGGCGCGGGCAAGTCCACGCTCATCAAAGTCCTCGCCGGCGCTCACCAACCCGATGCCGGGCACATCCATTGGCAGGATGAGGCCGTGACGATCGCGTCGCCCACCAAGGCGCTCGACCTCGGCATCGCCACCATGTACCAGGAGCTCGATGTCGTCGACGGCCTGACGGTCGCGGAGAACATCTACCTCGGCCATGAGCTGTCCCACGGTGGAATCCTGCGGCATGCCGAGACCCGCGCCCGCACCCGCGACCTCCTTCGCCGCCTCGGCCACCCGGAGATCCGGCCGTCCCAGGACGTGGGCAGCCTGTCCGCAGCCGGCAAGCAGATCGTCTCCATGGCGCGCGCCCTGTCCCATGACGCCAAGGTGATCGTCATGGACGAGCCTTCTGCGGTGCTCGACCCGGAAGAGGTGGACAACCTCTTCCAGGTGGTCGAGTCGCTCACTGCCGAGGGCCTCGCCGTCATCTACATCTCCCACCGGTTGGAGGAGATCAGGCGCATCGGCGACCGGATCACCGTGCTCAAAGACGGCAGGACCGTCGCCACCGGGCTCGCCGTCGCCGACACCCCGACCGGGGATCTCATCGAGATGATGACGGGCCGCCGGGTCGAGAGCGACTTCGGCGGCGCCGGCGTCGACGAGTTCGGCGACGTGGTGCTGGAGGTCGAAGGGCTGGCGCTCGCGGGAGTGTTCGAGAACGTGAGCTTCGAGGTCCGCTCCGGGCAGATCCTCGGCCTGGCCGGCCTGGTCGGCGCCGGGCGCTCCGAGATCCTCGAGACGCTCTACGGCGCACGACCGGCAGCCGCGGGCACCGTCAGGGTCGCTGGGCGACCGATGCGCACCGGTTCTGTCACTCGCGCCGTCCGCCGTGGCATCGGACTGGCCCCCGAGGAGCGCAAGAGCCAGGGCCTGCTGCTGGATGAACCGATCTATCGCAACATCACGCTCTCCACGTTCGCCCGGTTCGCACGCGGCGGCTTCCTCGACGAGCGTGCTGAGCGTCGGGCCGCCGTGGAGCAGATCTCTGCGCTCCACCTCGCGCCGGAGGATCCGGATCGCTCGATCAGAACCCTCTCCGGAGGCAATCAGCAGAAGGCGATGCTGGCCCGCTGGCTGGTGCACGGATGCAGAGTGCTGCTGCTCGATGAGCCGACCCGCGGGGTCGACGTCGGCGCACGCGCCGAGATCTACGCCCTGATCCGGCGCCTGGCGCGACAGGGCACCGCCGTCGTCGTGGTCTCGAGCGAGATCGATGAGGTCCTGGGACTCGCAGATCAGGTCCTCGTCATCGCGGATGGTGCCGTCGTGCACGACGGCCCTGCGGCACAGATCGATGAGCACGGGGTGCTCGACCTCGTCATGGAAGGAACCGCACATGAGTGATCAGGCATCGCGCAGCGATGGAGGGGCAGCGCTGGACAGCAGCTCCCCGCCCCCGACGACCCGCACGCTGCGGCCTGTGCCGGATCCTGGAGGGCGGGGCGTACGTGCCCGCCTCGGAGGTGGCACCGGACTGGGCCGCAGCCTCGGACTCGTCGTCGCGCTGCTGCTGATCTGTCTCGTGGGCGCCCTGACCAGCGGCGACCGGTTCCTCGATGTCGACAACGTCCTCACCATCGTGCGGGGGGCGGCGGTCATCGGCGTGGTGAGCATCGGCATGACCTTCGTCATCACCGCCGGCGGCATCGACCTGTCTGTCGGCTCGGTGCTGGGCCTCGCGAGCGTCTGGGCGACCACACTCGCCACCCAGGCCATGGCAGAGGACGTGCACTGGCTCGTGATGGTCTTCACCGCAGTCGCGGTCGGCACTGCCGCAGGCATTGTCAACGGAATCGTCGTCTCCTACGGCAAGGTCGTCTCCTTCATCGCCACCTTCGCCATGCTGATCGCCGCCCGCGGCCTCGCCGAGATCATCTCCGGTCGTGGAACCCAGCTGGTCACGAACGACGGCTTCGACGACTTCTTCGGCGGCAGCCTCCTCGGTGTGCCGACCATCGTGTGGATGTTCCTCATCGTCGCGGCAGTCGGCTGGGTGGTGCTGAACCGGACCACCTTCGGCCGCCGGACGGTCGCTGTCGGCGGCAATGCGGAGGCCGCGCGTCTGGCGGGGATCAACATCAGGCGGCACACCGTCTACGTCTTCGCGCTCAGCGGCTTCACCACCGGCCTCGCAGCCGTGATGATGCTCGGGCGCACAGGTGCCGGCAGCTCGACCAACGGGACGCTGTACGAACTCGATGCGATCGCGGCCGTCGTCGTCGGCGGCACCCTCCTCATCGGTGGGCGCGGCACGATCGTCGGCACGGTGATCGGGGTGCTCATCTTCCAGACCCTGACCAACGTCTTCGTGCTGAACAACCTCTCCACCTCGGTGCAGGCGCTGGTGCAGGGCGCGATCATCGTGATCGCGGTCCTCCTCCAGCAGCGATTCGTCGTCCGCGCCAGATCGACCTGAGCCTGCCATCCCAGGCCCCTGATCCCCACTCCGATCCCGATCCCCACTTCAACGCCCACTCCGACGCCCAACCCGCCGCATTTTCGGCCTCTCCCTGCCCGCCACTCCCCCACCACCCCAAGGAGAATCCCCCATGACCGCATCAATGACGTTGCGTCGCCGTGCCACAGCCGTCTTCGCCGTGCTCGCCTCAGCAGCACTGCTCGCCTCGTGCACGGGCAACACCCCGGAGAGCACCGGCGGCGGAGCCGGCGGCAACGAATCAAATGCCGGCAGCAGCAATGACGAGACCGGAGAGACCATCACCATCGGCTTCTCCGCCCCGGCCGCCGACCACGGCTGGATGGCGGCGATGAGCACCCTCACGCAAGAGCTGGCCGCTGAGTACGACGACGTCGAGCTGTTGGTCGCCGAGGGCACGAACGACGTCAACCTGCAGATCAGCCAGATCGAGACCTTCATCAACAATGACGAGGTGGACGCTATCGTCGTGGTCCCCTTCGATGGCGCCGCGCTGACCGGCGTCGCACTGCAGGCGATGGATGCCGGGATCCCCGTCGTCAACGTCGACCGTGAATTCTCCGACCCCAACGCCGCACGTGTGACCGTGATGGGGGACAACTACGGGATGGGCCACAACGCCGGCGAGTACATCTGCGAGCGGGTGGGCGATGATCCCGACGCTGTGATCGCCGAGATCACCGGCATCTCCTCCCTGCCCCTGACCGCGGAGCGCACCCAGGGATTCGAGGATGCGCTCGGCGAATGCGGCCAAGATGTCGACAACCGCGTCGATGCGGACTTCACCGTCCAGGGCGGGGAATCTGCGACCGCCAACCTGCTGCAGGCCGCGCCCGAGATCGACGCCGTCTGGAACCACGACGACGACCAGGGTGTGGGGGTGCTGGCCGCCATCGAGAACGCCGGCCGTGACGAGTTCTTCATGGTCGGCGGTGCCGGCTCGGCGAACATGATGCGTCACATCCAGGACGGTGACTCGGTCGTCGAGGCCACCGTGGTCTACCCCTCCAGCCAGGCAGCCAACGGTGTCGCGCTGGCGCGGCTGCTCGTCCAGGGCAAGTCGCTCTCGGATCTCGTCGAGAACGAGGTCCCCCGCCAGGTCCAGCTCTTCGCCCCGGTGGTGACCAAGGAGAACGTCGACCAGTACATCGACTCGGCCTTCGAGTCCTGAGGCCTGAGGCCTGAGGCCTGAGGCCTGAGGCCTCGTAGCGTGAAGGCCCGCCACCGATGGGTGGCGGGCCTTCATGCTGCTGAGGGGCTCTGCGGTCGCTCACCGCGCCCGCGGAGAAGCAGGGATCACTCCCCGTGCGCCTCTTCGTACGCCGTGCGGATGGTGCCGGAGATGCGGCCGCGGTCCGGGACCTCGTAGCCGGCCTCACGGGCCCACTCGCGGATCCGCGCGGAATCGTTCGAGCCGCTGCGCGCGGAGGAGGTGCCACGAGCGCGGCGGCCGCCAACACGGCGCGCCTTCTCCGTCCAGCTGCTGAGCTCCTCGCGGAGCTTCTTCGCGTTGTCCTCGGAGAGGTCGATCTCGTAGGCGACGCCATCCAGGGCGAAGCTCACCGTCTCATCGGCCTTATCGCCGGTGAGATCGTCGATGAGCTCCACGTACGTCTTCCGTGCCATAGGGGTTCTCCCTCGTTGCTGTGACTTCATACTTCTGCGCAAACTCTGGTGAGTTCGCCGTCAGCACCAAGTATCCAGTTCGGCGACGCAGATATCAATATCATTCAGATTTTCAATCAGGCGGAGTGATTCGGTTCATCCCTATCGTGGCGCTCACGATATTCTCGCTCGACCTGACGTTCGATCTCACGCTCACTGCGATCTGCCCGCATAATCGCTCGAATCGTGAACCAGAACAGCAGGCCCACGCCTATCGATGGGAGCAGCGCCCCGGCCTCAAACCAGAATCCCGAGTCCATCTCAGGCCTCAGGCTTCACAAGGGGGAACAGGATGGTCTCGCGGATCCCGAGGCCGGTCAGGGCCATCAGCAGGCGATCCACGCCCATGCCCATGCCGCCGGTCGGCGGCAGCGCGTACTCCATCGCCTCGAGGAAGTCCTCGTCCAGGCGCATCGCCTCGTCATCGCCCTGGGCCGCCAGCTCTGCCTGCTGAGCGAAGCGCTCGCGCTGGATGACGGGATCCACCAGCTCCGAATAGCCGGTGCCCAGCTCGAATCCGCGCACGTAGAGATCCCACTTCTCGACCACGCCCGGCTGCGAGCGGTGCGCGCGCACCAGGGGGCTGGTCTCGACCGGGAAGTCCCGCACGAAGGTCGGCTCGTACAGGTGATCTCCGACCTGGTGCTCGAACAGCTCCTCGACCAGCTTTCCGTGGCCGTACTTCGGGTGATCCAAGTCCAGATCCAGGGAACGTGCGATCTCGCGCAGACGCTCCGGGGTGGTCTCGGGAGTGATCTCCACGCCGAGGGATTCCGAGAGCGATCCGTAGACCGTGATCTGCGCCCATTCCCCGGAGAAGTCGTATTCAGACCCGTCGATGAGGGTCACGGTCTGCGAACCGGTCGCACGCTCAGCAGCTTCTTGGACAAGTGTCCGGGTGAGGTCGCCGATGGTGTCGTAATCCCCGTACGCCTGATAGGCCTCGAGCATCGCGAACTCCGGAGAATGCGTGGAATCAGCACCCTCGTTACGGAAATTGCGGTTGATCTCGAAGACCCGCTCGAGACCACCCACCGCAGCGCGCTTGAGGTAGAGCTCGGGAGCGATCCGCAGATACAGGTCGAGATCGAAGGCGTTCATGTGGGTCACGAACGGTCGTGCCGCCGCGCCCGAGGGGATCACCTGCAGCATCGGGGTCTCGATCTCGACGTAGTCGCGATCGTGGAAGGAGGTGCGCAGGGAGTGCATGACCTCGGCGCGCTGACGCACGGTGTCACGGGCCTCCTGCCGCACGATGAGGTCGACGTAGCGGTGCCGCACCCGGGATTCCTCGGACAGTCCGGCGTGGAGCACCGGGAGCGGGCGCACTGCCTTGGCCGCCATCTGCCACGACTCGGCGAAGATGCTCAGCTCGCCGCGCCGGGATGCGCCGACCCGGCCCTGGAAGAACACATGATCGCCGAGGTCGACATCGGCTTTGAGATCCGCCAGTCGCTGCTCGCCGATGACGGCCTGCGAGGCCATGATCTGCAGGCGCTCTCCGGCACCATCCTGGAGGGTGATGAAGGCCAGCTTGCCGGTGTTGCGCTGGAAGACGACGCGCCCGGCGACGCCCGCCACGTCCTGGGTCTCCTCGCCGGCGGCGAGGTGGCCGTACTGCGCGCGCACCTCGGCGATGGTGGTGGTCACCGGCACCGAGACGGGGTAGGCCTCCTCCCCGCGCGCCAGCAGGCGCTCCCGCTTGGACTTGCGGACCGCGACCTGGTCGGAGGTGTCCGTCGTCTCGAGGGCAGGGGAATTCTCGCTCATGACGGTGATTGTCTCATCACTGCCGCTGGGAATGCCCGCTGGATCAGGGGGCTGTCGCCACTGCCACAGCTGCATCGAGCAACCGGGTGCCCTCGACGCGCCCCGCGAGGACCACCAGGACCTCACCGCGATGGTCCTGACCGACCTGCTCGAGGGTGCCGGGGTCGAGGGCGAGCGCATAGTCCCACTCGATCTCGGCCCGGTCCACGGCCTGCGCGAGAGCGGCCCTGATCCCCGCGACCGAAGGCGCAGCCGCGAGTGCAGCGGAGATCGTGCGCGAGAGCGCGAGCGCCTGGTCCCGGCCCTCCGGGCTGAGGTAGGCGTTGCGGCTGGAACGGGCCAGTCCCGTCGGCTCGCGCTGGATCTCGACCGGCTCGATCCGCACCGGGAGGTCCAGATCAGCGACCAGCCGCTGGATGATGGCCAGCTGTTGGGCGTCCTTCCGCCCGAACACGCTCAGATCGGGAGCGGTGAGCTGCAGCAGCTTGGCCACCACCGTCACCACCCCGTCGAAGTGTCCCGGGCGCGCAGCGCCTTCGAGGATCGTGCCTGCCCGCCCTGCGGTCACGGAGACGGTGGGTGGCAGCACCGGGTACATCTCCTGGACCGAGGGGGCGAAGACCACGTCGACCAGCCCGTCGACGAGGGCGAGGTCCGCATCGAGGTCGCGCGGGTACGCCTCGAAATCCTCGCCCGGGCCGAACTGGAGGGGGTTGACGAAGTCGGTGAGGATCACGTGATCGGCGAGCCCCCGAGCGCGCTGGACCAGCGCCAGGTGCCCGGCGTGCAGGGAACCCATCGTGAAGACCGCCGCGACGGTCCCCGTCATCGCTGCGCGGTGCTCGCGCAGCTCTGCCTTGGTGCTGATGAGCGTGGTGGCACGGCGCTGGTCCGCACCATGCTGCGGCTCGCGGGAGCCAGAGTCCAGGGTCATGAATCGTCCTTCAGCGGCGGATGGTCCTCGAGCAGGTCCCGGATCAGCGCCCGGGTGCCCTCCGGGAGTCTCGCACGGCGCAGGGCCGCGAGTGCGAGGGCACGGTAGGTGGCGGAGGTGTCCCCGGGATCGCCCGGGGCCCCGGTGGCGTCCAGGTCACGCAGTGCCCCGAGGTGGGCGGTGACGGTGCCCGCGTCCCCGCGCATCACGGGTCCGGTCAGCGCCTTGTCCCCGTGACGCAGAGATTCGTCGAGCGCTGCCTCGAGCAGCGGCCGCAGGTACGCTCCCGGATCCTCGATCCCCAGCCGTGACAGTGCGTCACGGGACTGGTCCACCAGCACCACCAGATGATTCGCGGCGTGGGCCAGGGCTGCGTGGTAGAGGGGGCGATCCCCCTCCGCGACCACGACCGCGTCTCCGCCGAGCTCGACCGCCAGCGCGGCCGCGATCGGCAGCAGCTCAGGCGTGGCGGTGATTCCCATCGGGCAGCCGATCAGCCGGGCGAGATCGGCCTGGGTGCCGGTGAACGTCATCGCCGGGTGGAGGGCCAGGGTCGCGCAGCCGGCCTGGGCGAGCGGCGCCAGCACTTCGATGCCGTAGCGGCCCGAGGTGTGCATCACGAGCTGGCCGCCCGGCACCATCCCGGTCGCTGCGATGCCTGCGGCCAGAGGGGCCAGTTGGTCGTCCGGCACAGCCAGGATCAGCATCTCGCTGCGTTCGACCAGGGCCGGCACATCCAGCAGCGGCACTCCGGGCAGGAGCTGCCGAGCTCTCTCGCGGGAGTCGTCGGAGACGGCGTAGGCGCCGGTGATCGCATGGCCCTCGGCCCGCAGCGCGGCGCCGAGGACCGCACCCACCCGGCCGGCCCCGATCACACCGATGCCCAGGCGGGGCGGCATCATCGCTCCCCCTCGAGCTCCACCGGACGGGGCGGCTGCCCGGCAGGTCCGGCGAAGCTCAGGGCGGGCTGCGGCCAGTGCTGGCGGTCCCGGTAGCGGCGCAGCGTGGCCGCATCGCGCGAGAGCACGCTGTGGAGTCCGAGCACCTCGGCGCGGGGCAGGTTGCTCACGGTCACCGTCTCTCCGGCGATCCCCACCTGCAGATCGAGGACCCCGATCTTCCGGTTCAGAGGGCCGTCGTCGACGGAGAGCTGTTGGATGCGCTCGCGGGGAACGATCTCGACGTGCCTGGTCAGCAGTCCCCCACGTTTCACGAGAGCACCGGGCAGCAGCACGGTCACCTCGGTACGACGGGCGATCCAGTACGGCCGTACCTGCGTGCGGAACCCGTCGATCTCGCGTGCCGGGGCGGTGAGCAGGTGCTCGATGTAGGCCTCGTCATCCGCGGTGCCGAGCGGCACGGCGAGGTGGCCGAGGGTGGCACGCAGCTCCTCATGAGTGCCGACGGGAAGCACGTTCTCGGCGCCGTTCTCGCTGTCGTCATCGATGCCGGCGACGGTGGCGGTGGCGGCGGTCCAGCCGGGACCGCGCCAGAGCAGCGGGCGGCGCAGCTCGATGCGCTGGATCCGACCGGAGGCGATGTTGTCGGTGCGCGTGTTGGCCAGGCCCCGTCGCATCCGGAGCCCGCGGTCGGTGAACCGGGAGACGAATCCCCATCCGGATTCGATGCGGCCGAAGATGTACTTCGGGACGGCGATCGCGGCGGGCGCCAGGGCGATGAACATCGCGATGTTGATCCCGTCCTGCCAGATCGCGAGCGCGACGGCGACGGCCACGCCGATGAGGCTCATCACCACGCCGATGAGGAAGCCGATGTCCCGCGCCAGGGAGCGGATGAGCCGTTCGGTGGGCACCTGCGCGATCAGCTCACCGTCGGTGACCCCGTCGACCAGGAGCTGCTCGAGCCGTCCGGAGGCGCCGTCGGTGCTCTCGTTCTGCGGGTGCAGGTCGGCAGTACCTGCAGTTCCCGTTCCCTCGTATCGGTCGGCGCCGTCCGTGGCAGGTTCGCCCACTGTCTCCGGCGCGGAACGCTCGGCGATGCCGAGGATCCCTCGTCGGAGGTCCTCCGCCGCGGTGGACTTCACGTACTCGATGTCGAGATAGGACTCGCCGCCTCCGGCGACCTCGACGCGCACCTTCGCCAGTCCCAGCAGCCGGGCCAGCAGCGGGCGTTCGACGGAGACTGACTCGATCCGGGCCCGGGGTGCGTACTCGCGGGAGCGGCTGATCATGCCGGTGTGCAGCGAGACGCCGTCCTCATCGACCGCGTAGGTGGTGAACCACCAGCTGAGGGTCGAGAACGCGATCGCGATGATCGCAGCGGCCAGCAGCACGCCGACCCCGATGAGAGCGCGACGGATCGTGAACTCGTCGAGCAGCTGGGCGATGTTCTGCGCCGCGATCACCGCGATCACGCCGACCACGATCTTCCAGCCAGTCACCAGCGGGGTGATCGGGTGGGTGCGGTGACGCGGGGTCGAGGGATCCGGCTCGGTCGCGGCCTGGTGATCAGCCGCGTTCAGCAGTCCGCTGTCTGCGGGTGCCGGGCTGGCCGGAGCGGGCGGACCGGTAGGACTGGCCGGGCTGGTGGGACCGCCCGGGTTGGTGGGATCGTCCGGGTTGGACCGGCTGGACGGGCTGGTCGCTGAGCTGCTCACAATGCCGCCATGAGATCGATGCCGCGGTCGGTGAGCAGGGAGCGCAGGCGCTCTGCCTCGGCCTTCGGCAGACCCGGCAACGTTTCGGTGCCTCCGCCCGCGGCCGTGGTGATCGTGAGCGTCGCGAGCCCGTAGCGCCGCTCCACCGGTCCCTCACCGATCTTCACGGACTGCACGCGGCCGTACGGGATCGTGTGGACGGAGCGGAACATGATGCCGCTGGCGATCGTCAGGTCCTCCTCATCGTCCAGGTACCCGATCGCCCGAACCCTGCGCGGGGTGAACAGCAGGCTCTGGACCATGATCAGCAGAGGCAGCAGGCCGCATGCCGCGATCCACCACCATCCCGTCAGCACCGTGCCCACGATCGCGGCGATGATCAGCACCAGCCAGATGGCGTACCCGATGCTCCCCGCCATGTAACGAGCGGGGATGAGCTTCAGCGAGACGGGGCGCAGAGCCTCGGCACCGAGCAGACCCGCAGGGTCGTCGGACAGCACGCGCCCGGACCCTGCGGGGGCACCGGCAGACGCCGCGGGGTCACCCGCAGACACAGTGGGGGCGCCGGCAGACGCCGCAGAGGTGCCGGCAGACGCCGCGGGCGCGTCAGCGGACGCCGCAGAGGTGCTGGTGGACGCCGCGGGAACGTCAGCGACCGGTGCGTAGAGGTGCTCGTGGGGGTCGTGAGCTGAGGTCATGGGCACCATCGTGTCATCCCGCGGCCACTCGCCGCGCCCACCGTGGGAGGAAGTTGATCCGTCGAAAGTCGACACGGACGGAGCGTCCACGTAGACGCAGGGCTCAGCTGCCAGCGCCTGCGCCTTCCGCTGAGCCCTCGCCGTCCTCCGGCGGCAGCTGGCCCCAGTGCTCGACGATCACGCCCAGCACGCCGAGCACGATCCCGGCGATCGCCGCGGCAGCAGTGGGCAGGACCCCCAGCAGCGGGTCGCCAGTCCCGGTCAGGAGCAGGAACAACGCCTGACCAGCGAAGATCCCCCCGACCACCGTGCCGGTGTATGCGCAGGCACGGGCCAGCAGCACCGTGCGATAGGCGGTGGGCAGATCGATCTGGTGGCGGCGAGGGGCGAAGCTGGGGTGCTCCTTGCGCTGCTGGCTCTCGAGCATGTAGCGACGCAGCGGCAGGCCGTGCACCAGCAGCACCGCCGCCAGCGCCAGCAGCACCAGCGTGGTCAGCCAGCCTGCGATCGGCAGCGAATGGCCACGGGAGGCGAAGGCCTCGAGCATCTGCGCCCCGAAACCCGCACCGATCACGAGGATCAGCACCAGGACCGGCACGTTCAACGGCTTCACGAGATTCCGAACCCCTCGACGACCGGCCCCGGTCGCAGTCCTCCCAGGTCCGCAGCACGGGCCAGCAGAGCGTCAACCGGTCCGTGCCCCGGCAGCTGCGCCTGCGGGCGGGCGGCGTGCCAGGGAGCGAGGACGAAGGCTCGCTCGTGGGCGCGTGGGTGCGGGACCGTCAGCTGCGCGTCCTCGCTCACCCAGTCGCCGTAGGTGATGACGTCCACGTCGAGAGTGCGCGGGCCCCAGCGCACCAGGCGTTCCCGATGAGCGGCATGCTCCGCACGGTGCGCCGCCTCGAGCAGCGCGAAGGGGCCCAGCACCGTGCGCACCCCGATCACCGAGTTCAGGAAGCTGCCCTGCTCCGCGGGCCCGCCGACGGGCGCGGTCTCCAGCACCGGCCCGGTCCAGGCCACGTCGATGCCGTCCGTCGCGGCCAGGTGGGCGAGCGCGCCCTGCAGGTGCTTCTCCCGCTCCCCCAGGTTGGTCCCCAGCGCCAGGACGGCCGAGATCGGCGGGGCGTCCCGCTCGATGCTCACGGTGACGGCGCCGACGGGCAGCCCGACGGGGGCGGATGGCTTATGAACTCGGACTCCGAGACGCCGTACCAGGGGATGTCCGGTGTCCGTCAGGATCCGTGTGGCGATCCGCTCTGCGAGCGTCTCGACCAGGTCGTAGGGGCCGCCGGTCATCTCCTCGTGCACCGCTGCCGCGACCTCGGCGTAGTTCACGGTGCGAGAGAGCGCGTCGGTGGCACCCGCGGGCGCGGTGTCGAGATGGAGCGTCACATCGACCTCGAACTGCTGGCCCAGGCGCTTCTCCTCCTCGAGCACCCCGTGGTGCGCCCAGGCTCTGATTCCAGCCACCTCGATGCGGTCCAGTCGCCCCGGGCCGGTGCCCGGCTGGACGGGCTGCGCCGTCATCGTCGGATGCTCCGACGCAGACGGTCGCCCACTGTCACTGCGGCGACCGAGGATTCGACGTCATGCACGCGTACCGCCCAGGCGCCGTGCTCCGCGCTGTAGGCGCTGATGGCAGCGGTCGCCAGGTCGCGATCCACTCCGAGCGCGCTGAGGAATCGTTTCCGGGACGCCCCGATGAGCAGCGGCAGTCCGTGGGAGCTCAGCGTCGGCCAGTCGGCCAGCACCTCCCAGTTCTGCTCTCCCGTCTTGGAGAAGCCCAGGCCCGGGTCGGCGACCAGGAAGCTGTCCTCCACCCCCGCCTCGCGCAGGGCGGCGAGCCGCTCGGCGAGCTCGGCCGCGCTGTCGCGCGCCACATCGCGGTAGACGGCGAGCTCGTTCATCACGTCGCTGTGCCCGCGCCAGTGCATCGCGATGAAGACCGGCGGGGTGCCCAGGCGGGTGCGGAGCCGGGCCACCTCGCGGCCCATGTCCACGTCGGCACGTCCGGCGGAGACGTCGTTGACGATCAGCGCCCCCTCCTCCACGCTCGCCGCCGCGACGGAGGCCCTCATGGTGTCGACGCTGACCACGACATCCTTCTCCGCGAGAGCTGCGACCACCGGGAGCACCCGGCGCAGCTCCTCGTCCTCGTCCACGCGCGGTGCGCCGGGACGGGTGGACTCCCCGCCGACATCCACGATCGCGGCGCCCTGGTCGACCAGTCGGAGGCCGTGGGCGATCGCGGCGGGCGCATCGTCGTGCGCGCCGCCGTCGGAGAACGAGTCCGGGGTGACGTTCAGGACGCCCATCACCAGGGTGTCGTCGATGTCCAGCCGCTCAGGCAGACCGGAGGGGCGGCGGGGCGTGCTGCTCACTTCGCTCACGCCCTGTTGATCAGGGCCATGGCCTCGCCACGGGTGCTGGGGCTGTCGCGCAGCATTCCTCGCACGGCGCTGGTGACGGTGCGGGCGCCGGCCGCGCGCACTCCTCGCATCGACATGCACATGTGCTCGGCCTCGATCACCACGATCGCCCCGTCGGCGCCGAGCTCGTCCATCAGCGCGTCGGCGATCTGGGTGGTGAGCCGCTCCTGAACCTGGGGCCGGCGGGCGTAGACGTTCACCAGCCGGGCGAGCTTGCTGAGCCCGGTGACCGCGCCGCTGCCGGGGATGTATCCGACGTGGGCTGCGCCATGGAAGGGCAGCAGGTGGTGCTCGCACATCGAGTAGAAGGCGATGTCGCGCACCAGCACGAGCTCCTGGTGCTCGATGTCGAACGTGGTCGAGAGGGGCTCACGGGCATCCTGCGTGAGGCCCGAGAAGACCTCCGAGTACATCCGCGCCACCCGGGCTGGGGTCTCGAGCAGCCCGTCACGGTCGGGATCCTCACCGATCGCGGCGAGGATCTCCCGCACAGCGGCCTCGATCCGGGGCTGGTCCACGCTCATCTCAGCGCTCCGTCCCCTCGGTGCTGCCGTAGTCAGTGCTGCCGTAGCCGTAGCCGGTGCCGCCCTCTCCGGGGGCACCACCCTGCGGGGCGCCCGGGATCTGCGGGCCCTCACCACCGGGGTGCGGCAGCTCGGGGGCGCCCGGCTGCAGTGGCTCCCCGGCGTCGTGCGCCTCGGTACCGGTCGCGGTGATCGTCGCCCCGACGGACGGCGCGGCCAGCGCGGGACGCTCGGCGCTGGAGACCCAGACCTCGCGCGGCGGCTGCTTCTTGACATCGCGGAAGATCACGGCGAGCTCGTGCTCGTTGAGGGTCTCCCGCTCGAGCAGCTCCTCCACCAGGCGGTCCAGCACGTGACGGTTCTCCACGATCACGGCCCAGGCCTCGTCCAGCGCGGTGTCCAGCAGCATCCGGACCTCCTGATCCACGAGGCTCGCGGTCTCTGCGCTGAAGCGGGGGGCCTGCCCCTGCTGCATCCCCACGAACACCTCGTCCTGCTCGCCGGCCAGGGCGACCTGGCCCACGGCGTCGCTCATCCCGAGCTGCATCACCATGGTGCGGGCGATCTTGGTGGCGTTCTGCAGATCCGAGCTGGGACCGGTGGTGACGTCGTGGAAGATGCTCTCCTCCACCGCGTAGCCGCCGAGCGCGTAGGCCAGCCGATCCAGCAGCTCGTTGCGGGACTGGTAGTTGCGGTCCTGGGTGGGGACCACCATCGTGTAGCCGCCGGCGCGGCCGCGCGGCAGGATCGTCACCTTGGTGACGGGGGCGGAGTTGTTCATGGCCGCCGCGACCAGGGCGTGGCCGCCCTCGTGGTACGCGGTCATCTGACGTTCACGCTCGCTCATCACCTTCGAGTAGCGCTGCGGCCCCATGGAGACACGGTCGATCGCCTCATCCAGGGCGCGATTGTCGATGATCTGGTTGCCGGAGCGTGCGGTCAGCAGCGCCGCTTCGTTCAGGACGTTCGCGAGATCGGCACCGGACATGCCGATGGTGCGCTTGGCGACGTGCTCGAGGTCGACGTCGTGCGCGAGCGGCTTGCCCTTGGCATGCACGCCGAGGATCTGCAGGCGGCCCTTCATATCGGGGGCCTCGACAGCGATCTGGCGGTCGAACCGTCCCGGTCGCAGCAGCGCGGGATCCAGGATGTCCACGCGGTTGGTGGCGGCGATGAGGATGACGTTCTGGTTCTCGTCGAACCCGTCCATCTCCACCAGCATCTGGTTCAACGTCTGCTCGCGCTCGTCGTGACCGCCGCCCATGCCAGCACCGCGGTGGCGGCCGACGGCGTCGATCTCGTCGATGAAGATGATCGCCGGAGAGTTCTCCTTGGCGGTGTTGAACAGGTCGCGCACGCGGCTCGCGCCGACGCCCACGAACATCTCCACGAAGTCCGAGCCGGAGATCGAGTAGAAGGGCACGTTCGCCTCGCCTGCCACGGCCTTGGCCAGCAGGGTCTTGCCGGTGCCGGGCGGGCCGTAGAGCAGCACGCCCTTGGGGATCTTCGCGCCGACTGCCTGGTACCGCCCGGGGTCGACGAGGAACTGCTTGATCTCGTCGAGCTCCTCGACGGCCTCCTCGGCGCCTGCCACGTCCGCGAAGGTGACCTTGGGGGCCTCCTTGTTGAACAGCTTGGCCTTGGACTTCCCGAACTGCATCGCCTTGCCGCCGCCCTGGGCGTTCATGATCAGGAACCAGAACAGGCCGATGAAGATCAGCAGCGGGAGGAAGGACAGCAGCAGGGTGGACCACCAGGAGCTGCTGGCGATCTCGTCCGTGTACCCCTTGGCCGGAGCCGCGTCCTCGACGGCCTGCACCACGGCCTCACCGCGCGCGTCGACGTAGGAGAAGCGCACCTCGGTGCCCTTGTTCTCCTCGCCGTCCACGAAGTCCTCGGTCAGGACCAGGTCGACCCGCTGCTGGTTGCCGTCGATGATCTTCGCCTGCTCGACAGTGCCGCCGGCCAGCAGCTCGAGTCCCTGCTGGGTGTCGATCTGCTGATAGCCGTCGCGGCCGAACAGGGAGAACATCGCCATGCCCAGCAGCAGGGCGACGATGATCCACAGCGCCAGCCCGGTGAACGGGCGACGCTTCTTGCCGCCGGAGCTCTTGGACTTGGGGGAATCTGCCATGGGATCAGTCCTCGTAGATCGAGCGCGCGAGGACGCCCACGTAGGGGAGGTTGCGGTAGTTCTCGGCATAGTCGAGCCCGTAGCCGATGACGAATTCGTTGGGGATGTCGAAACCGACGTACTTCACGTCGATCTCCACCCGCGCCGCCTCGGGCTTGCGCAGCAGTGCGGCGATCTCGACGCTCTTGGGACCCCGTGAGCGCAGGTTGGACAGCAGCCACTTCAGGGTGAGCCCGGAATCGATGATGTCCTCGACGATGAGCACGTTGCGCCCGGTGATGTCGCCGGAGAGGTCCTTGAGGATGCGCACGACGCCCGAGGACTTGGTGCCCGAGCCGTAGGAGGAGACGGCCATCCAGTCCATCTCGACCTTGAGGTCGATCTGGCGGGCGAGATCCGCCATCACCATCACCGCGCCGCGCAGAACGCCCACGAGGACCGGCGGTTCATCCGCATAGTCCTCGGCGATCTGCTGACCGAGCTCGGCGAGGCGTTCGCGGATCTGCTGCTCGTCCAGCAGCACGCGGTCGACATCGGGGTGGGGGTGCGTCTGGGGCACGCGGATCTCCTCCATGGAACGTGGTGGGGTGCGTCCGCCGCGGATCACGGATCGAGGCGGCGCCACACCAACAGGCCGTCGCGGCGAGCGACCTCGATCCTACCTGGAACGGGCACCGCTGCCTGACCGTGCCATGAGACCACCAGCGCATCGATCGCGAGCACCTGGCGTCGGAGCAGCGACTTCGAGGATCCGCCGGTGCTGCCGCCCTGCGGCTTTGCGCGGTCAGCGGAACGCGTGGCGTCGCGCAGGACCCGGGTGCGCAAGGGCGCCGGGGCGGCGGCCAGGGCGTGCACATCCAGGAGCAGCAGATCGCCGTCCTCGCGCAGCTCTCCCCCGTCGCGTCGCAGCGAGGGCAGCAGTGCCTGCGCCTCCCGGTCGAGATGATCCACATCAGGGCGCACCAGGTCGGCGCTGCGGGCCAGGTTCTCGTCGAGTTGTTCACCGAGGATCTCCCGCAGCAGCGGGAGTGCCTGATGCCGTACCCGTGAGCGCAGCAGGGTGGGGTCCGCATTCATCGGGTCCTCCCACCACTGGAGGTCGTGGAGGCGGCAGATCTCCTCGGTGTCGCTGCGCCGCAGTGCCGTGCGCTCGTCGCGTCCGGTGCCCAGGAAGGGACGCAGCAGAGCGCCCCGCGTGCGCGGGATCCCTGCCAACGCCCGAGGGCCCGCTCCTCGGGCGATCCCCATCAGCACCTGCTCGGCCTGGTCATCGAGCGTGTGCGCCATCAGCAGGGCGAGCGCTCCTCGCTCCTCCCGCGCAGACTCCAGGGCGTCGTGGCGGGCGGTTCGTGCCGCATTCTCGATTCCGCCGGGTGCGTCGGCATCGACCTGCACGCGCAGCACCTGCCCTTCGGCGCCGAGCTGCTGCGCCTGGATCAGGGCTCGCTCGGCGACCTCCGCCGACCCCTCCTGCAGACCGTGGTCGACGATCGCCGCCTCCGTCTCCAGGCCCATCCGCGAGCCCACCCAGACGGTCGTCGCCAGCAGGGCGAGGGAATCGGCTCCCCCGCTGAGCCCGACCAGCAGTCGAGGGGCGAGATGGCCGACGGCGGTGTCATCGGCGAGCTGTTCGATGCGCGCGGTCAGCGAGGCGCGCACGGCGGTGCGGGCGCGGGCGATCACCGGGGGCGGGCCGGCCATCAGTCGACCTGCACGATCTCGGCGGCGACCTGGTCCACTGCGGCGCGGGCCGCGGCGGCGTCCGCGCCGTCGAAGCCGTGCACCACGATCGAATAGCCGACGGTGCGACCGTCGGGCAGGACGGCCACTCCGGCGAGGGTGGCGGCACCGCCGAGATAGCCGGTCTTGCCGCGCACCAGGCCGCTCGCATCCTCAGTGCCGTCGGCGTGGAAGCGGTCGGCAAGCGTGCCCGAAAGACCCGCGATCGGGACGTCGAAGAGGATCTGCTCGAGCCTGGGCACCTCTCCGGAGGCCACCTCGGCCAGCACCGCCGAGAACAGGGCGGGCGGCACCCGGTTCTGGCGAGAGAGTCCCGAGCCGTCATGCAGCTCGAGCGCGGCGAGGTCCGTGTCCGGCACCCCGATCTCCGCAGCCAGATCTCGGATCTCGGCCTCGACGGCGGCGGCCGCCCCCACCGGCGTGGTCTCCTCGCCACGGGAGAGCGCGACCAGGTGCGCGAGCAGCTCCGCGGTGGTGTTGTCGGAGATCAGCAGGGTGTGGCGCACGATCTCCGCGAGCGGCTCGGAATGGATCTCGACCGATGGCACGTCCTCGGGCGCCACGCCCTCGGAGAGCGTCCCGGTGACCTCGAGACCCGCCTCGACCAGCAGTTCGGCGAAGCGGCGCGCCGCATCCCCGGCAGGGTCGGTGGATTTGGCGCCGTACTGCTGCCCGTCGAGCCAGCCGCCCTCCAGCGCCAGGCTGGCGGTGGGAGTCACCCACCCGCCGGCGGGGCCGTTGTTCCCCCAGGCCTCATTGGCGCCGCCGACGAGATAGGTGTCATCGAGGACCACCGAGACCTGCGTCGTGCCCTGGCTCGTGGCCAGCTCGGCAGTCCGGATCGCGAGATCGCGCAGCTCCTCCTCGCTGAGAGTCATGTCACCGCCGCCGATCAGGGTCACCACGCCGTCCTGCACGGCGGCTCGGGTGGTGAGCACCTCGTCGCCGCTGTATCGGCGCAGCACCGCGGCGGCGGTGAGCATCTTCAGCGTCGAGGCGGGCACGAGCGCGACGTCGGCCTCCCGTTCTGCGAGCACCTCACCGGTCCCGGCATCGACCACGCTGAACGCCAATCCGCTGTCGACCACGGGCAGCAGGGCTCCCGCAGCCATGCGTCCTTCGAGGTCAGCCGGGTCCACCGGGTCACCGCTGCGATCGATGGGGGGAAGCAGTTCGGAGGCTCCGAGACGTTCCCAGTCCTCCGCCACGGCACGCGGTCCGGAGGCCGGGCCCTCGTCGACCGTAGCGACGGTGAGCACCCCGGGAAAGGCGTCGGTGAGGTCCCCGAGCATGTAGAAGCTCGTGGGCACCGCCGCGCACATCACGATCGCGGTGGTGCGCCAGATGCGTTCCGTTGCTCTCAGGGCCATGACCCCACGATATGGTGTCCGGGTCATTACCAGAGGCCCACGGGGCCGGAGCAATGGAGCGGCTGTCGTGGAATTTGATGTGACCATCGAGATCCCTCGCGGGAATCGCAACAAGTACGAGGTGGACCACCACAACGGTCGGATCAGGCTCGATCGGATGCTGTTCACCGCCACGCGTTACCCGGACGACTACGGCTTCATCGAGGGGACCCTCGGCGAGGACGGCGATCCGCTGGACTGCCTGGTGCTGCTCGAGGAGCCCACCTTCCCCGGCTGCCTGATCCGCTGCCGCGCGCTCGGCATGTTCCGCATGCGGGACGAAGCCGGCGGTGACGACAAGATCATCGCGGTGCCGGTCGGCGACCAGCGTCAGGTGCGCCGCCAGGAGCTGACCGACGTCAGCGAGTTCCACCGCCTGGAGATCCAGCACTTCTTCGAGGTCTACAAGGACCTCGAGCCGGGCAAGAGCGTCGAGGGCGCGCACTGGGAGGGCCGCAGCGTTGCGGAGGCGGAGATCCGTCGTTCCTACCGTCGCGCCGTCGGCACTGAGCACGCGAACGCCTTCACGCAGGAGATGTGAGCGTCCGGGGGCGACGCCGCCCCCGTCGCCACCGTCCAGAAGAGGGCCGACCCGAGCGGGTCGGCCCTCTTCTGGTTTCTCGTCCTCGTCCCCTTCGCGGGGCCCAAATTCACTTCGTGCGCATCGTCCGCGCACGAGCACTGAGCTGTGCCCGGCGCGGTACGGCGCGGTGCTCAGGCGTCCAGCGCGCTCTGCTCTCCTGCGAGCTCACCCTCGAGGGTCAGCTCCTGGGAGAAGATCTCGAGCATCGCCTCGACGACCGACTTCGACACCGCCCGGGCGCCGAGCCCCCCGATGACGGCTCCGATGCCGAAGGGCAGCAGCCGCATCAGCCACAGCTTGCCGGTCCGCGCCACCACCCGGCGGCGCACATAGCGCGAGACCTGCTTGCTGATCAGGCCGGGCACGAAGCCACCTCCGCCGTTGAGGACGGAGTGCCACTGCAGCCCCTGCTTGCCCATCGCTTTGGCGATGATCTCGGTGCCGCGCTCGCCGCCGAGCACGCCCATCAGCACCAGGCGGCGGGTGCTCTTGTCGGTCATGTCGACGCCGTGGATCTCCGCCGCGGCAAGGGTGAGGAAGGCGCAGGCCTCGGCGAAGGTGACTCCCTCGCCGACGGTCAGGCCGAGCGCTGCCGCGGTGCCGAGCCCGGGCAGCGCCGCGACGCCGCCGATCCCCGCTCCGGCGGCGGTGGTCAGCGTGGTGAATCGCTTCGTGACGCGCTCGAGCAGCTGCCGATCGGTCTCCTCGGGGTGCTTCTGGCGAAGCTTGTGCACGTAGCTGTGCGCGAGCGGGGCCTGCACCTTCAGCGCGGCATCGATCAGTGCCAGCCAGCGCTCGTCGATCTGCTCGGCGAGCTCGCCATCTGCGGGCAGCGCATCCGGGCCGTTCTGGTCATCGCGCGGGATGCTCGGGTCGCTCTGTGCCACCGTCAGCTCCGTTCTGTGGGGTCATGAACAGGGTCAAGGTACCGCCTCGTGGGGCGCCAGTCTGAAGACTCTTTGGACTGCTGGCTCTTCGGACTGTGCCCGCTCAGCCGATCATGACCTCGCCGTCGCCGAGCTCGGCGATCTCGCCGGTCAGCCCGAGCCGACGCACCGCCTCTCCGAGGTCGGCGTAGTGCGCGGTGTATCCGGCCTCCATGAATGAGCGGGGCACGGAGACGTCATGACACAGGGTGCCGCCCAGGTGGTCGGTCTCGTGCTGGAAGATGCGGGCCGTCCACCCCACGTGCTCTTCGTCGATCTCCTGCAGCCGGCCGTCGGGCAGCAGCTCGGTCGCACGCAGTCGCACCCGTCGTGAGCGCGGCACGATCGACTGCCAGCCGTCTACCGAGAGGCACCCCTCGAAGGCGTAGACCCGCTGCTCTCCGAGCAGCTCGACGACGGGATCCAGCAGGGCGCGCAGAGCGAGCGGGCGCCGCTCCAGCAGATCGTCGTCCGGGTCCTCCCCCTCCTCCGCCGCGAAGGAGTCCTCGACCACGTAGAACCGCAGCGGCAGGCCGACCTGAGGAGCTGCCAGCCCCACGCCCGGCGCCTTGTGCATCGTGATCGTCATCGCCTCGGCGAGCTCGAGCAGGAGCCCGACGTCGATCCGCCCCACAGCGGTCACGGCCTTCCTCCGCAGCGCGGGATGGCCTGCCTGCACTATCCGCAGGGGGTCGCCCTCCTTCGCACGGCGGTCCAGGATCTTCCGAGTCAGCTCAGTGATGTCCACATCGCCAGTATCCCGCAGCCCGAGCGCACTGGGCGCGCTCCAGTCGACGAGGCCGTCCGTGGATTGCGCAGAGTCTCGCACGGGCGTCGGACACGGACGGCGGAGCGGCGGAGGAGCGGGGGCGGAGCGGGGGCGGAGCGGCGGAGAGGCTCCCGCGGGCGACAGAGTCCCGAGACGTGAGACACGCCTCGCCCTGTGCACCCATCCAGATGAGAGCTGGGCTACACTTTATCGAGCCAGTGCGATGAAGCACCCCTCGTGGGAGCGACATCCACTCGGCCACGTATCACTTCACAACGGACCGTCCGGCACGTACCTGCCGGTGAAGGAGAACCACCATGGCAACAGTCACGTTCGATAATTCCTCGCGCGTCTACCCGGGACAGGAACGTCCCGCGGTCGACAACCTCAACATCGAAGTCGGGGATGGCGAATTCCTCGTGCTGGTCGGGCCCTCCGGCTCCGGCAAGTCGACCGCGCTGCGCATGCTCGCAGGCCTCGAGGAGATCGACGCAGGCCGCATCCTGATCGGCGATCGTGACGTCACCGACGTCCCGCCGAAGGACCGCGACATCGCGATGGTGTTCCAGAACTACGCGCTGTACCCGCACATGACGGTCGCCGACAACATGGGCTTCGCCCTGAAGATCGCCGGCAACCCGAAGGCCGAGATCCGCAAGCGCGTCGAGGACGCCGCCGAGATCCTCGACCTCACCGAGTACCTCGACCGTAAGCCCAAGGCGCTCTCCGGTGGTCAGCGCCAGCGTGTGGCCATGGGCCGCGCGATCGTCCGTTCGCCGCAGGTGTTCCTCATGGATGAGCCCCTGTCGAACCTCGATGCGAAGCTGCGTGTGGCGACCCGTACTCAGATCGCGTCGCTGCAGCGCCGCCTCGGCGTCACCACGGTCTACGTCACCCACGACCAGACCGAGGCCATGACCATGGGCGACCGCGTCGCAGTGCTGAACTTCGGCGTTCTGCAGCAGCTCGACACCCCGCGCCGCATGTACGACCACCCGAACAACGTGTTCGTCGCCGGCTTCATCGGCTCCCCCGCCATGAACCTGTTCGACACCAACCTCACCGATCAGGGTGCCGAGTTCGGTGGCGTCGTGGTCCCCGTGGATCGCTCGACCCTCTCGGAGACCGATCAGAGCACGGTCACCATCGGCATCCGTCCCGAGGACCTCGAGATCGCTCCCGACGGCCAGGGCATCGCCGTCGAGGTCGACCTCGTCGAGGAGCTCGGCGCGGACGCCTTCATCTACGGCCGTCGCGCAGGAAGCGAAGAGACGTCCAAGCCGTTCATCGCGCGCGTCGACGCCCGTCGCTGTTGTTTCTGGCACGTCCTCGCGGTGTGCGGTGCGTCCTGACGACGTGACATCATGCCGGGAGTGGTCGAAGCATCCCCGCTCGGGAGAGAATGGAGCAATGGCACCTCTGGAGATCACCGCGTCCCGTGCAGATCCTGCACTGCTGGACCTGCCGTGGGAGGAACCGCTGGAGCAATGGCCCGAGGACATCCTCGCCGCCCTCCCGCGAGGCATCTCCCGTCACGTCGTGCGCTTCGTACGCGTCTCGGGACGAGTCCTCGCCCTCAAGGAGATCTCCAAGAACCTCGCCCAGCGCGAGTACGACATGCTGAGGATCCTGGGACGACTCGGGATCCCCTGCGTGGAGCCCTTCGCCGTGATCTCCGGTCGCACCACTGCCACGGGTGAGCCTCTGGACGCGATGCTGATCACGCGCCATCTCCAGTTCTCCCTGCCATATCGCGCGGTGTTCAGCCAGGTATCCCGCCCGGACACGGCGCACCGCCTGCTCGACGCACTGGCCGTCCTGCTCGTCCACCTCCATCTCGAGGGCTTCTACTGGGGAGACGTCTCCCTGTCCAACACCCTCTTCCGGCGAGACGCCGGCGCCTTCGCCGCGTACCTCGTCGATGTCGAGACCGGCGCGCTCCATGAACGGCTCACCGTGGGCCAGCGCCAGTACGACCTCGACCTCGCCCGCACCAACATCATCGGTGAGCTGATGGACCTCCAGGCCGGGGACATGTTCGACCCCGACGCAGATCCCGTCGCCGTGGGCGACGACCTGGTCTCCCGCTATGAGGACCTGTGGGAGACCCTGACCTCACGGGAGCGGTTCTCCGCCGACGAGCGCTGGCGGGTCTCGGCCCGGATCGAGAAGCTCAACGCGCTCGGCTTCGATGTGGGCGAGCTCGAGATCACCACCGACCTCGACGGCACCACGCTGTCGATCATGCCCAAGGTGGTCGACGCCGGGCACCACTCGCGCCGTCTGCTGAGGCTCACCGGGATCGATGCCCAGGAGAACCAGGCCCGGCGGCTGCTCAACGACCTCGACCAGTTCCGCGCCGATACCGAGCAGCAGCTCGAGGACGAGGAGTTCGTGGCCCACGAGTGGCTGAAGGACCAGTACGAGCCGGTCGTCCGTGCGGTCCCCAGGACGATGCGCTCCAAGCTCGAGCCCCCTGAGTTCTTCCACGAGATCCTCGAGCACAAGTGGTTCCTCTCCGAGCAGGGCGGGCAGGATGTGAGCCTGGACGACACCGTGCGGCACTACATCCTCAACGTCCTGATCCATCGGCCGGACGAGAGATCACTGGTGACCACCGAGACCTCGGCATTGCCGATCTTCGAATGAGGAGAGGAGCACTTCGCCCCATGCGTCGTGAACGAAGCCGGGGACCGGCGCGCCTGGACAACCTCAGCCTGCGCGAGCAGCTGAAGGTCGACCGGCTTCCGCTGCGCCTGCTCCAGATGATGCTGGGCCTGACAGGATTCGGCGTCTCGCTGGCGATGCTGCTCGAATCCGGGCTGGGCGGTGCCCCCTGGGACGTGCTGCACGCCGCGGTCGCGGACCGCATCGGGTTGAGTGTCGGTTCGGTGAGCATCGCCGTGAGCTTCGTGGTGCTGCTGCTGTGGATCCCGCTGCGCGAACGGATCGGGATCGGCACCGTGGCGAACTCGATCTGGGTCGGAGTGAGCATCGACCTGGGCATGATGGTGCTCCCCGAAGCGCCCACGCTGCCGATCGCCGTGGCGATGATGCTCGCCGGCGTGATCCTCAACGGCATCAGCGGCGCCGTCTACATCGGCGCCCAGCTCGGCGCCGGTCCGCGTGACGGGCTGATGACGGGATTGGGGCGCGTGCTGCGTCGACCTGTCGGCCCGGTGCGCATCGCGCTCGAGATCCTGGTGCTGGCGACCGGGTGGGCGCTGGGAGGCCCGCTCGGGGCGGGAACGGTGCTCTATGCGATCGGGCTGGGCCCGATCATCCAGCTCACCCTCCCGTACGTGACCCTACGGGTGCGGACGGACCCCGAGCGGTCAGTCCCAGCTCAGCAGCGTCGCGCGGCGCAGCCCAGTCCCTGAGGCACCCGCACGCCGAAGCTCAGCCCGGTCCCTGAGCGCCCGCACGCCGGAGAGCTCAGCCCAGTCCCTGACGCGCCCGCACGCCGGAGAGCTCGTACAGTGCGATCGCGGCCGCCACCGAGGCGTTCAGCGATTCCGCACGACCGCCCATCGGGATCGACACCACCTGGTCGCTGAGCTCTCGCGTCAGACGTGAGAGGCCCTTGCCCTCCGCGCCGACCACCAGTGCCGTCGGCTGGGTGCCGAGCTCGAGCTCGCGGGAGGTCACATCGCCGTCCGCGTCGAGGCCGAGCACGAAGACGCCCTCCTCCTTGAGCGAGGTCAGGGCGCGGTTGAGGTTGGTGACCTGGGCGACGCGGACCCGGCCTGCGGCACCGGCCGCGACCTTCCAGACGCTGGCGGTCATCGACACGCTGCGCCGCTCGGGCAGGATCACGCCATGCGCACCGAAGGCATCGGCGGAACGCAGGATCGCGCCGAGGTTGCGGGGGTCGGTGATCCCGTCAAGAGCGACCAGCAGCGGCGGCTCGAAGCGGTCAGCGGCGATGCTCAGCAGGTCGTCGAGCTCGGCGTACTCATAGGGCGGAATGGTCAGGGCGACACCCTGATGCACGGCGTGGTCAGTCATCCGGTCCAGGTCGGTGCGCTGAGCCTCCGCGATCGGCAGATTGCGGGCGGTGGCCAGACGCATGATCTCGCCCACCCGCTCGTCGCTGTCCATCCGGACCATGACGGTCAGCTGCGTGGCGGGGACGCCCTCACGCAGCGCCTCGAGCACGGCGTTGCGGCCCGCGACCTGGTCACTGCCCGGCAGCTTCCGGGCGCCCTTGGCGCCGGGACCGCGGCGCCCGGCTGCTCCACCGGATGCCGCAGCACCGCCCTTGTAGGCCTTGTGGTACGTGCGGTCCTCCGCTTTGGGCGTCGGCCCCTTGCCCTCGAGCGCACGGCGGCGCACACCGCCTGAACCGACGGTCGCGCCCTTCTTGCCCTTGCGCATCGCACCGCGTCGCGTGCTGTTCCCTGCCATCAGATGTCTCCTCAGTCCTTCAGTTCTTGGTGTCGAGGGTCCAACGGGCACCCTCGGGCCCGTCCTCGATACGAATGCCTGCAGCGATCAGGGCGTCGCGCAGCGCATCTGCGCGAGCCCAGTCCTTCTCCGCGCGAGCCGCTTCCCGGGCGGCGAGCTGGGCGGTGATCAGCGAGTCCAGTGCCGCATGCTCGGCGCCTTCAGCGCCCGTGCCGCTCCCCCACCGGTCGGAGAGGGGGTCCAGGCCCAGCACGTCCAGCATGGCGCGCAGCTGGCCCAGACCGGAGGCGATCTCTGCCTCTGCAGCGCCGGCGGCGAGCAGGGAGTTCAGGGAGGACTGCTCGCGGTGGATCACTGCGAGCGCCTCGGGGACCGCGAGGTCATCGTCCATCGCGGCCACGAAGTCTGCGGGCAGCTCGAGCGCGTGCAGCTCGGCCTCGGGTGCCGCCAGCGGATGGTCCCCGAGGAGCTGGGCGGCACGACGCGCCGTGGCGCTGAAGCGCTCCCAGACGGTCTCCGCCTCCCGCATCGCCGTCGCGTTGTACTCGACGGTGGCGCGGTAGTGGCCGCTCACCAGGGCGAGCCGTACGGCCGGCGTCGGATGCTCGGCCAGTGCCCGGGCGGCGGTGACGAAGTTGTCGAGGCTCTTGCCCATCTTCAGACCGTCCACCGTGAGCACCCCGGCATGCATCCACTGGCGGGCGAAGCCGAAGCCGGCGGCGTGGGACTGCGCCTGCTCGTTCTCATGGTGCGGGAAGCGCAGGTCCAGGCCCCCGGCGTGGAGGTCGAAGGTCTCCCCGAGATACTTGCGGCTCATGGCCGAGCACTCGAGGTGCCATCCGGGACGGCCTCGCCCGAAGGGGGTGTCCCAGGCGGCGCTGACGGGCTCCGTGTCCTTCGCCGCCTTCCACAGCGCGAAGTCGCGACGGTCCCGTTTGCCGGGCTCCATCGCCTCGCCGGCGTCCTGCATGTCCTCCAGGGACTGGCGGGTGAGCGACCCGTAGGTGGGGTGGGAGGCCACATCGAAATAGACCGAGCCGTGACCGTCGGGATAGGCGTGGCCACGCTCGATGAGCAGCTGCATCAGCTCGATCATCTCGGGCACATGGCCGGTCGCACGCGGCTCGTAGGTGGGCCGACGATTGCCGATCTCATCGAGCACGTCCTGGAATTCGCGCTCGAAGCGCAGGGACCATGCCCACCACTCGGCGCCCACCTCGGCGGACTTCACGAGGATCTTGTCGTCGATGTCGGTGACATTGCGGATATGGGTCACCGCGAGGCCGCTGCGCTCGAGCCAGCGCACCAGCACGTCGAAGGCGAGGAATGTGCGCAGATGGCCGAGGTGCGGGGCTCCCTGGGTCGTCGGGCCGCAGACGTACAACGACACCGCCCCCGCGCGCACCGGGATGAAGGGTGCGGTCGTACGGGTGGCGGTGTCATGCAGGTAGAGGCTCACGCACCCAAGGGTACTGCCCTCAGGAGCGGCCCACGGCCCACGGCTCGCGCGAAGGTCGGGCGCCCAGCCCGGCGGTTCAGTCTGTGCGAGCGCTGATCAGTCCGTGCGAGCGCTGACCTGCTTGCCGTAGAGCTCGTCGAAGGTGTCGTCATAGGACACCGCATTCTGACGACGCTTGCCCTGCACGGCGCTCACGGCGCCCTGGGCCGTCTCGATGGTGGTCTCAGGTGCCTTGAGCTTCTTGTAGACCACGAAGGCGACGGCTCCGACGACCACGCCGAGCACGATGAAGACGCCCGCGACGATCAGGAACGCGGCCCAGAACGGCAGGCCCAGCGCCTCCAGACCGTTGGCGGCGGCGAACAGCAGCATCACCCAGGCCGAGAGCAGGAGGAACAGGATCACCGCGGCGCAGGCGGCGATGATGCCCAGCTTGATCGCGAGAGCGGTGAACTCCTTCTTCGCGATGTCGATCTCATGGTGCACGACACCGAGGAGCTCGTCACGGATGGACTGGACGAGCTCGCCGATGGACCGCTGGGTGGGCGGCGTGCTCGGGTCGTTCGTGGTGTTGATCATGATCTGAGCCTATCGCAGGGGGCAGGTCGTTCGAAGTTCGCGGGATGGGGATCCGTTGATCAGTCCACGGAGATCCGCTTGCGCTTCGTGGTCTCGGGCCGCGGGCCCGCGGAGGTCGTGCGACGCACCACGATGGACGGCGCGACCGCCACGTCCCGGGCCGGGCCCTCATGGCCGGAGACGCGCTCGACCAGGAACTGCGCGGCGAGCGCACCGAGTCGATCGGAGTTGGGATCCACGCTGGTCAGCTGGGACACCCCGGAGGCTGCGAGGGAGGTGTTGCCATATCCGGCCACCGCCAGCTCCTCGGGCACCGCGAAGCCGGCGTCACGTGCCGCGGCGAGCACACCGACCGCGGTGACGTCGTTCGCACAGGTGACAGCCGTGGGGACCCGGCTGCCGCGCAGCAGCATCGATCCGGCGGTCTGGCCGACCTGTTCGGTGAAGTCACCGGGCTCGACCCGCGCGACGTCACCCAGGCCGTGACGGTCCATGGCCTTGCGGAAGGCATCCGCGCGCTCCCGGGCCACGGCCGCACCGACTCCGCCGACGTGCGCGATCTCGCGGTGACCGAGTCCGACCAGATGGTCCACCAGCAGCCCCTGCCCGACCTCGTCGTCGATGCGGACGGTGTCGAACCGGCCGACGAACTCCTGCGAGCAGCCGATCCCGACGAACGGCCGACTGCCGGTGGCCGCGAGCACGCTGTCCATGTCAGCCAGGTCGGAGATCATCAGGAAGCCGTCGACGCCGAGATGGACCAGGTTCTCGATCGCATCCGTGTCGGCGGCGACCGGGTACTCGGGCATGCGGCGACGTGTGGGAACCACCACTGCGGTGCGTCCGGTCGCGGTCAGCTCGATGCGGATCGCCCGCACCAGATCAGAGATCCAGGTGTTGCGCATGGTGTTCACGAGCACTGCGACCACGCCGCGGTGCTCGGTCTCCTCGCTGAGATCCGCGAGCGGGAAGTTCAGCCGTTCGGCCGCCTCCCGGACCCGGCGGATCATCTGCGGCTTGATCTCGTCGGACTCGCGCAGCGCGCGCAGTGCGACCGCGCTGGAGATGCCCAGAGAGTTCGCGACATCGTGAAGGGTGCCGCGGCCCTGATCATCGGCCTCGAGCTCAGCGGCTGTCCGCTCGACGTTCTCGATCACCTGCCCGGTGGAGCCGTCATCGGTGGCGGGTGACCCGGTGTCGGAAGCGGGGTCGATGGTCTCGTCGGAGGAAGTGGCGTCACTGCTCATGGACCCATTGAACCGCATTCTGCGACCCGATCCGGATCAGTCCGCGCGATGGAGTCGCGCGAACCCGTCGGACCGGGGGTTTTCCCCCAGTGAGACGGCGGGTGGGCACCGTGGGCCCGGTCCCCTCGCCGCGCATAGTGTCAGGGCATGGACGACTCCTCTGCCCGGGGCGCAGGGCGCTCGCGCTCCCGGCTCGCCCCCTCCGCCCTCGCCTCCGTGGTCGTGGGCGGGCTGCTGTTCTACAGCTGGTTCTGGGCGAGCCTCACCCTGCTGCTCGGCGGGCTCGCCTCCCTGCCCGCTCTCGGCACCGGCCTGCTGCTGCTGATCCCCTGGCTGCTGGTGATGCAGCTCGCTGTACGGGTGGAACGTCGGCGCGCCGTCGCCATCCACGGCATCCCCGTGATCCTTCCCCCGCGTCGGCGCTCGCGCCGCACCGGCATCTCCGGCTGGCTCAGCAACCGCTGGTTCGAGCTCGGTACCTGGGCGTTCTGGCGGGGAGTGCTGCATCACCACCTCGCGATCCTGGTCGCCGGGGCCTTCTTCACCGCGTTCGCGGTGTTCCTCTGGTTCGGCTGGACTGGGTGGGAGGCGGCTCTCGACCAGGGCACCGTGGAGGTGGGAGGGATCGAGCTCTCCCGCTGGTCGCTCGGAGCCATCGGCACCGCAGGCCTGGTGCTGGCCCTGGTGATGCTGGTGCTCGGGGCCCTCGCCGACCGAGGGCTCGCCCGGGGGCTGATCTCCGGCTCCGAGGACGATCTGCGCGAGCAGGTCGCCGAGCTGGCCGAACGCCGGCAGGGGGCGGTCGATGCCGCCGCGCAGGAGCGCCTGCGCATCGAGCGTGATCTCCATGACGGGGTGCAGCCGCGCCTCGTGAACCTCGCCATGACCCTCGGCATCGCGAAGAACACGGTCCGCACCGATCCCGATCGTGCCGAGCAGCTGGTCGGCGAGGCGCATGCGGAGGCCAAAGCCGTGATGACCGATCTGCGTCAGCTCGCGCGAGGCATCCACCCGGCCGTGCTCACCGACCGCGGGCTGGACGCCGCCCTGTCCGCGCTCGCGGCTCGTTCCCAGGTGCCGGTGGATCTGCAGGTCGACCTCGGCACCGAGAGCATGCCGGCCCTGGATCGGGAGCTCGAGGCGGTGGCCTACTTCGTGGTCGCCGAGGCGCTGACGAACATCGCCAAGCATGCCGAGGCGACGGCGGCGGACGTCTTCGTCCACCGGAACGAGTCCGCGCTGCGGGTGCGGATCCAGGACGACGGCCGAGGCGGTGCGCAGGTGCGCCGAGACGGTCTGTCCACCGGCCTGGCCGGGCTCACCGACCGGGTCCGTGCCACCGGGGGCCTGCTCGAAGTCACAAGCCCCACCGGCGGAGGCACGGCGCTGATCGCCGTGATCCCGCTCGCAGGCCGCACCGCCCCGGTGCCAGAGCTCGCCCACCCCACCACCCAGGAGGACCTCCGATGAGGATCGTGATCGCCGACGACGCCGTGCTGCTGCGCGCAGGACTCGAGCGCCTGCTCACCGAGGCCGGGCATGAGGTGGTCGCCGCAGTCGGCGACGGCAGCGCGCTGCTCAGCGCCATCTCGCAGCATCGTCCCGACCTCGCAGTGATCGATGTGCGGATGCCACCCACCTTCACCGATGAAGGAGTCCGGGCCGCAGTGCTGATCCGGAGCCAGGATCCGGAGGTGTCGCTGCTGGTGCTCTCGCAGTACGTCGAGGAGCGCTATGCGTCCGAGCTGATCGCCGATTCCCCGTTCGGCCTGGGCTACGTGCTCAAGGACCGCGTCGCGGACGTCGACGACTTCCTGGGAGTGGTCGCGGACGTCGGAGCCGGCGGGACCTGGCTCGACCCCGAGGTGGTGCAGCAGATCTTCATCCGCTCCCGGCGCCGCCGCACCCTCGAGGGCATGACCCCGCGTGAGCGCGAGGTGCTCTCGCTGATGGCCCAGGGCCGCTCGAACCAGGCGATCGCCGACACCCTGTTCGTCTCCACCGGGAGCGTCGAGAAGCACATCTCCTCGCTGCTGGGCAAGCTCGACCTCCCTCCAGTCGACGGCGAGAACCGCCGTGTGATGGCGGTCCTGCGCTTTCTGGAATCCGAGGAACGCTGATGACCACCACCCGTCCGCCACTCCCGCCCAGCCCGGCTCCCCCGCCCAGCCCGGCCGCGACGTCCTCCTCCATCGCACCGCCGCAGTCGGCTCAGCCCATGGAGCGCCTCCTGCTCCCCGGGCAGCGACTGACCCCCTCCCCGGACCGGGACCGCCCCTGGCGTGCGCTGACCGTGCTGCTGGGCGCCATCATCGTGCTGCTGATGGTGGGCGGCCTCGCCGTCACGTCCGTCGCGAACTGGGCGTCGGGTCGCGGCTACTCCGAGATCTCCACGACCACTGGACTCGGCACTCCGGCCTCTCTGAACCTGGCCAGCCTGATGGGCACCATCCAGGTGCTGCCCTCAGATGATGTCGACGAGGTGACTCTCGCCCTGGTGGAGCCGGGCACCACGGGGCTCCCCTCACCGCGGGACACCACGCCGGCTCGACTCATCCACGACACCGACCCGACAGGCGCCACGGTGACCGTGCAGCAGCCGCAGAGTCATCTCGGGTGGCCGTGGACGGATCGCACGCGGGATCTGCTGCTGTTGGTCCCCTCCGACCTCGAGCTGTCCCTCGCGATCGACGCCGGCGTGGGCGACGTCGTGGTCGACGGCGATTTCAGCGCCTTGGACGTGCGCACCGATGTGGGCAATGTCGTGCTGGGGCCCCTCGGAGTCACCGACGCGCTGACGGTCTCCTCCGAGGTGGGTGATGTGGACATCGAGCTGGAGTCCCCGGCACCTGCCGACGCCCAGATCACCGCAGCGGTGGGCTACGTCGACCTGCAGCTGCCCACCGATTCCCGCGGCAGCATCAGCATCACCGCTGAACTGGGCGACGTGATGGTCACGGCCCCCGGCACCACCCGCTGGCATATCGACGCCGACTCGGATCTCGGAAGCGTCAGCGTGGATCCGGGCCTCACGGCCGGCTCCGACGCCGGGGACGGCACCCTCATCGTGACCGCAGGCGTCGGCGAGATCACCATCGAACGGTGACCCAGGTCGCCACGAGGCGTGACGAGGACGGGCCCCCGGTCGATGACCGGGAGCCCGTCCTGCACCGTGCTGGGCCCGGCAGGTGCCGGGCCGCAGGCTCAGCCCTTGCTGCTGAGACCCTGCTGGATGAGGTCCATCACCGAGGCATCGGCGAGCGTCTGCGTGTCACCCACCTGGCGGTTCTCGGCGACGTCCCGCAGCAGGCGCCGCATGATCTTGCCGGAGCGGGTCTTGGGCAGCTCCGAGACGATCAGCACCTTCTTCGGCTTCGCGATCGGGCCGATCTCCTTGCCCACATGGGCGCGCAGCATCTCCGGCACGGCATCCTCACCGCCGACCGCAGCGATGGCCTCGTCGTTGCCGGAGCGCAGGATCACGAAGGCGACGGGCACCTGCCCGGTGGTCTCATCGGTCGCCCCGACCACCGCGGCCTCGGCCACCCATTCATGGCTGACCAGGGCGGACTCGATCTCCATGGTGGACAGACGGTGCCCTGAGACGTTCATGACGTCGTCCACCCGGCCCAACAGCCAGATGTCGCCGTCCTCGTCGCGCTTGGCACCGTCACCGGCGAAGTAGAGGCCCTCGAAGCGGGACCAGTAGGTCTCCTTGAACCGCTCGGGATCGCCCCAGATGCCTCGCAGCATGCCGGGCCAGGGCTGATCCAGCACCAGATAGCCGCTCTCCCCGTTCGCGACGGACTCTCCGGCGTCATTGCGCACATCGGCGCTGATCCCGGGAAGGGGCTGCTGCGCGGAGCCCGGCTTCGTCGCGGTCACGCCCGGCAGCGGGGAGATCATGATGCCGCCGGTCTCGGTCTGCCACCAGGTGTCCACGATCGGGCAGCGGTCGCCGCCGATGACCCGGCGGTACCACATCCATGCCTCGGGGTTGATGGCCTCGCCGACGCTTCCGAGCAGCCGCAGCGAGGACAGATCGAACTTGCCGGGGATGTCCTCCCCCCACTTCATCGCCGTGCGGATCGCGGTGGGCGAGGAGTAGAACTGGGTGACCTTGTACTTCTCGATGATCTCCCACCAGCGACCCTGGTGCGGGCTGTCCGGGGTCCCCTCGTAGACGACCTGCGTGGTGCGGTTGGCCATCGGCCCGTAGACCACGTAGGTGTGGCCGGTGACCCAGCCGATGTCCGCGGTGCACCAGTAGACGTCCGAGGCCGGCTTGATGTCGAAGACGTTGCGATGGGTGTACGCGGCCTGGGTGAGATAGCCACCGGTGGTGTGGATGATGCCCTTGGGCTTCCCGGTGGTGCCGGAGGTGTAGAGGATGAACAGCGGGTGCTCCGCCTCGACCGCGACCGGTGCATGCTCGGCCGAGGCGGTCTCGCGGGCCTCGTGCCACCACACGTCGCGTCCCTCGGTCCACTCGACCTCGCCACCGGTGCGGCGCACCACCAGGACGTGCTCGACGCTGGCGCCGCCCCCGGCGAGCGCAGCGTCGACAGCGGGCTTGAGCGGAAGCTGCTTGCCGCGACGGTTCTGGCCGTCGGCGGTGATGACCACCCGGGCCTCGGCATCCTCGATGCGGGAGCGCAGGGCATCGGCGCTGAAGCCGCCGAACACCACGGAGTGCGGGGCGCCGATGCGGGCACAGGCGAGCATCGCGAACACCGCCTCCGGGATCATCGGCAGGTAGATCGCGACCCGGTCGCCGGTCTTCACCCCGAGATCGGACAGCACGTTGGCCATCTTCGAGATCTCGTCCTTGACGTCCGCATAGGTGAAGGAGGCATCGGAGCCGTCCTCGTACTCCGCCAGCAGCGCGACCTGGGAGCCGTGTCCGGACTCGACATGGCGGTCCACGCAGTTGTAGGCGACGTTCAGGGTGCCGTCGGCGAACCAGCGGGCGAACGGCGGGTTGGACCAGTCGAGGGTCTCGGTGAAAGGGGTCTCCCAGCTCAGCAGGCTGGCCCGCGAGCGCCAGAAGGCGAGGTGGTCGCGCTCCGCTTCCTTGTAGAGGGAGGGTCGGCCGACCGCATTCTGTACGAACTCGGTGGGCGGGGAGAAGGTGCGAGTCTCCTGGGAGAGATTCTCGATCCCGGTGGTGGCGTCGTCGGACATCAGCACTCCTGCTACACGGGCCCCGGGTCGCCGGGGCGGATGGACGCGGACACCGTATCGCAGGAGACCCATGTCACGCGCACCGGTCACACTCCTCGAGCAGGATGCTGCCGCTCCCCCTGCCTCGAGGACAGCTCAGCGCAGCGGACGCTGATGGATCTCCAGGTGCTGCCCATCAGGGTCGGTGACGTGAACGCTGCGGAGGGCACCGCTCTCGACGACCTCCGCGGGATGCCCTGCCGTGGTCAGTCGAAGGGAGAGCTCGGCCAGGTCTCCGGTGGTCTCGAAGCCAAGACGCACCTGCAGCACATCACCGAACTCGGTGCCTGTCGACCGAGTCCTGCGATCCAGCGGACCGGGCTTGTGCAGCCCGAGCACACCCGCCCGCCCGGGGCCTCGCAGAGCGAGGAACCATTCATCGTCCGGCCCGTCAGCGCTGAACCCGAGCGGAGCCGCCCAGGTCGCGTCCCGGTGGAAGTCGTCACTGGAGAGCACTGCGGTGACAGTGAGCCGCGGATCCGGGGAGCTCGCGTCGTGGCCGCGGTACCCATAGAGGTCGATCTGTTCCTCGTTGAGCGCCACCTGCTCCCCCGCCGGTCCGGTGACAACCCCCTGCCGACCATAGGTCTCATCCCATACGTCCACCTCGTACCCTGCCGTCTGCAGGGCATGCGCCGCCACGTCGGTCTCTTCCACTGCGAGGCATAGATCGGTGTCCCCACTGCGCGCACCGGTCGCGGCACCAGCTGCCGCGTGCACCATGACCCGGCCTGCCCCGGCGACGAGCTCTCCGAAGCCGTCCTCTCCCGCAGTCACCGTGGGCGTCATCCCTAGCGTGCACAGGAAGTCGATCATCGCGGGCACATCGGCGCTGAATCTCAGCGGGAGCACGGTCATCTCGGGCACCGCGCCGGGCACGGCGGACTGGGGACTCATCTCGGTCTGGGGGCTCATCTCGGTCTCCTCCTCAGGGAACGGTCTGTCAGGGAACGGCGCGGGCGGGGCACCCATGCTCGGCTCGCGCTCAGGCATCGTCGCCACCGGCGGCGAGTTGCATCCGCAGAGCCTGTTCCACGAAGGCGCTGAGGCTCAGCGATTCATCGATCGCCCGATGCTTGACCTCGATCACGAGATCCTTCGGCAGGTACACGTTGAACTGCACCTTGGGGGTTCGGGGCACGTTCGGCTCATCCTCAACCATGCAAGAATGCTAGCATCATAGATCACTCGATTGAAGAGCAGGCGCAAAGTCTCCGCTGTGGCGCCGTCACGTGGGAGGTCATGAGGAGCACCACGATGGGCGGCGACACGGGGCCACAGCAGAGGCGGCTAACGTAGGGGACCATGGTCCCCGATCCTGCCGCCACAGCCCCGGCGCTCCTCGCCCCGGCCCGCCTGCGCTCCCTGGAGATGCGCAACCGGATCTGGCTGGCACCTATGTGCCAGTACATGGTCGAGGCGGAGGACGGCATCCCCACGGACTGGCACCTGGTGCACCTGGGAGCTCGCGCGACCGGCGGTTTCGGGCTGCTGATCACCGAGGCGACCGCGATCAGCCCGGAAGGCCGCATCAGCCCCCAGGACACGGGCCTGTGGAACGACGAGCAGGTCACCGCCTGGCGACGGATCACCAGCTTCTGCCAGGGGCAGGAAGCGAAGATCGCGGTCCAGCTCGCCCACGCCGGCCGCAAGGCCTCCACCTGGCCGGCACTGCCTCGGTTCCGCAGGCGACGCGGCACGGTGCCGGAGTTCGCCTCCGGCTGGCGCGCCGTCGGCCCCACCTCGGATCCCTTCCCCGGGCTCGACGCCCCGGATGCGCTGAGCCGTGAGGACATCTCCCGGGTGGTCGCAGACTTCGTGGCTGCGGCCCGACGTGCGGAACAGGCTGGCTTCGATGCTGTCGAGCTCCACTTCGCTCATGGCTATCTGGTCCATGAGTTCCTCTCCCCGCTCGTGAACACCCGCGACGACGAGTACGGCGGCGACGGTCCGGGACGGCGCCGGCTCGCGCTCGAGATCGCCTCCGCAGTCCGCGAGCAGTGGCCCGCCGAACGTCCTCTGATCGTGCGCATCAGTGCGACCGACTGGATCGACGGCGGCTGGGACATCGAGCAGTCCCTCGACCTCGCCCGCGAGCTCGAGGGCGTGGGAGTCGACGCCCTGCACGTCTCCACCGGCGGCGCCGTGATCGCGGACATCGCGGTCGGACCGGAGTATCAGGTGGGCTTCGCGCGCACCCTGCGCGATGCAGTGTCGATGCCGGTGGCAGCCGTGGGCCTGATCACGGACCCCGCCGGCGCCCAGACCGTGCTCGAACGGGGCGATGCGGACTTCGTCGCCGTGGGTCGTGCCGCACTGCGTGAGCCGAGCTGGCCGCAACGTGCCGCTCATGAGCTGGGGGTGCGCGATGCGGCGCTGTACCCCGGTTCGTACCAGCGGGGTTCCTGGTGAGCCTCCCCGCCAGCCGACGATGATCCTGATCACCGGAGCGACCGGCGGGATCGGCCGTGAAGTCTGCCTCGCACTGGCCGCACGAGGGGAACAGCTGGTGCTCACCGCCCGTGACAGAGACCGGCTGGAGGCCCTGGCCGCCGAGGTGCGGGCCGCCGGAGGAGGCGCCCGGGTGCTCCCCTGCGACCTGCGCGACCAGCAGGCAGTCGCCGGGCTCGCCGAGACGGTCCTGTCGGAACACGGCACACCGGAGGCGGTGGTCTCCATCGCCGGGCACTCCCTCCGCCGCACCCTCGAGGAGAGCTTCGGCAGGCCCCATGACCTGGTCCGGCTGACCGGAACGAATCTGCTGGGGCCGGCCGCCCTGATGCTGGCGATGCTGGAACCGATGTGCGCCACCGGCACTGGCCGCGTCATCGCCGTCACCAGCGCCTCCACCCGGATCCCCACCCCCGGCTGGGCCGCCTACGGGGCCTCGAAGGCGGCGCTGGACACTTGGTTGCGAGCGGTGCGACCCCAGGCCGCGCGCCATGGGGTGCGGATCGCGATCGTGGAGCTGCCGCTGGTCGCCACGGCGATGGCCGCCCCGACCTACGGCAGCTCGCCCCGCGGCGCGCTCGCTCCCGCGGACGCCGCCCGCCGGGTCCTGCACGCCCTCGATGCGCCCCGCACCCTGCTCTCCCCGCCCTGGGCACGCGCCGGCGCGGTCCTCGCCCAGGCGGCGCCCACTCTGTCCGCCGCCGCTGCGGGCCGGGCCGGGGACCTGATCCAGCGTCTCGCCTCACGAGGGCGCATGGGCGTCGGAGCCGGCGGCCCCGGAGGGCTCACGGGTGAAGAGCCCACAGGTGAAGAGCCCACCAGTGGGAGGATCGGTCCACGATGAAGCTCCTGCGTCCTTCGAGCGCCCTGCGCACCCGACTCTCCCTGCGCCCTCGCGCGGTGGTGCTCCTTGACCAACGGGGTGCGCTGACCGCCGGTGAGCTGCTCGATCAGGTGCAGCTGCACCGCCGATCACGCGGGTCCGCGGCCCAGCCGGGACTCGGTGCACTGCCCGCCGCTGCGTCGCTGCGCCAGGTGCTGGTCACCGCGCTGTCCGGGAACGGGATGCTCGAACTGCGTTCGAGCGGCAGCACCGGGCTGCCCCGCACCCAGCGTCGCGGCCCGCTCACCGTGGCCCAGCTGTCCACCCTGGCCGATCTCGGCCGACGGATCGGGATGCGGCCCGGTCAGAGGATCGCCTGCGCGGCGCCGGGGGTCCACGGCCACGGACTGCTGGTCTCCTTGGGCTCACTCGCCCTGGGAGCCACGCTCGTGGATCTGAGTCATCTGCCGGGCCCCGAGCGGGTAGCACTGCTGCACCGGAGCGCACCGGACCTGCTCACCGGCGTCCCCGTGCATCTGGTGGATCTCCTGACCGCGGACCGGGCGCTCAGCCGGGGACAGGCGCTGCGCATCCCCCGGGTGGTCTCCGGCTCCGATCAGCTATCCTCCGAGCTCCGCGCGGATCTGGCCCGGCATTTCCGGGCTCGTGTGCATGACGTCTACGGGACGACGGAGACCGGCTCGCTCACGGTCGACGGCAGGCCGCTGCGCGGGGTGCGGCTGCGCGAGGCTGACGGCCTGCTGCACGCCCGCACCCCGTTCACTGCAGGGCGCGAGCTGATCACCGATCGTGGAGAGATCTCTGAGGAGGGCATCGTCCGAGTGCTCGGACGTGCAGACGGCACGCTCTCCTCAGGCGGGATGGTGCATGACCCCGCTGCCGTGCTGCGCCTGCTGCGGTCCCAGCGCGGGGTGCTCGATGCGCGCCTGCGAGTGGTGCCGGATGAGCGTTTCGGGGTGAGGACCGTGGTCGAGGTGCAGGTCGCAGGAGCTGAGAGGGGGACGGCGCCCCGCGCGGAGGAGCTGCGGGCGCTGGTGCGCGACCGGCTGGGGGCGGCGTCGGTGCCACGTGAGGTGCTGCTCAGGAGTTCGGGACCGCTCCGCTCAGGCCTCAGCAGTCCGGAACGCTGACCGGGACCGCGGTGACCGCGAGCCCGCCCATCGCGGTCTCCTTATAGCGCGAGTTCATGTCCTTCCCCGTCTGGCGCATGGTCTCGATGACCGTGTCCAGGGAGACGAAGTGCTCGCCCGTGCCGCGCAGCGCGAAGCGGGCAGCAGTGATCGCTTTGACCGCAGCCATGGCGTTGCGCTCGATGCACGGGATCTGCACCAGACCCCCGATCGGATCGCAGGTCAGGCCCAGATTGTGCTCCATCGCGATCTCGGCGGCGTTCTCCACCTGGGCGGGTTTGCCGCCCATCGCCTCACAGAGGGCGGCCGCGGCCATCGAGCAGGCTGAGCCCACCTCGCCCTGGCAGCCCACCTCAGCGCCCGAGATCGAGGCATGCTCCTTGTACAGCGAACCGATCGCCCCGGCGGTGAGCAGGAAGCGCACCGCGATCTCGTCGGGGTCCACCCCTTCGATGTAGGTGGTGGCGAAGTACAGCACCGCCGGGACGATGCCGGCCGCGCCGTTGGTGGGCGCGGTGACCACACGTCCCCCGGCGGCATTCTCCTCGTTCACCGCGAGTGCGGCGAGCGAGACCCATTCGAAGGCGTTCATCGGCAGCCGTACCGGGTCTTCGGCCGAGAGCGAGTCGTACCAGGACGAGGCACGACGCTTGACCTCGAGACCGCCGGGCAGGATGCCTCCGGTGCGGGTGCCCCGCTCGATGCAGTCGTGCATGGCGCGCCAGATGGTGAGCAGCCCGGCGCGGATCTCCCCGTCGCTGCGCCACTGGCGCTCCCTCAGCAGCATCGCCTCGGAGACGGAGATCCCGCGCTCCTCGCACACCCGCAGCAGCTCGTCGCCGGTGGTGAAGATGGTGAGTCCCTCGTCCTCGGCCGCGACCTCGGCGATCGAGCGGTCCATGTCCGCCTCGTCGACCACGAATCCTCCACCCACGGAGAACATCGGGCGGCGCAGGAGCTCCTGGCCCTCGGCATCCAGCGCGATGAAGGTCATCCCGTTGGAGTGCTGGGGGAGGAACGTCAGCGGGTGCAGCACGATCGAGGAGGGCCGCAGGGCGATCGCGAGGGTGCCGTCCAGCAGCAGCCCGCCCTCGGTCTCGATCTGGGCGACCCGTTCACGACCGGCCACCGGATCCACGGTCTCCGGATCAGCGCCTTCGAGGCCCATCACGACCGCGTCCAAGGTGCCGTGCCCCACTGCGGTGGCGGCGAGAGAGCCGTAGAGATGGACCTCGACATCGGCGACACGTGGGCCGAGCTCCGGATCACCGAGCACCTCGCGCGCGAACGTCCCTGCGGCCCGCATCGGCCCCACGGTGTGCGAGCTCGAGGGCCCGATACCGATCTTGAACATGTCGAAGGTACTGATGCTCATCGCGTGCCTCCTCGGCGCTTCACCTGCTCGTCATCGAGCCATGGTTCCGTCGTTCATCGTCCTCCACGTCGACGCGGGGCGCGAGTCGGCGCGCCGGAGCGTCCACGCCCCTGGCCCTTGCCGGTGCCTTCCGAGCCTCGTCCGGTGCCGGTGGAGCGTCCGCGGGCCTCTCCCCTGCCCGTGCCGGCAGAGCGCCCGCGGTCCCCCGCCTTACCCCTGCCACCAGTACCGCCGGTGGAGCGGGCACCGCTCTGACGGCCCCGTTCCTCCGGGGCGTCGCCATCACGTCCCCGGCCTCCGCCGCGGCGGGCCTGGCTCTGACCCTGGCCCCGGCCCTGGCCCTGGCCCGAACGAGTACTGCTCTGGCCCGAGCGTGCGCCGCGCTGCCCCGAGCGGGCATTGCCCTGGCCCGAACGAGCACCGTCCTCGCCATCCGGATCCTCCCAGGAGGCGCGCCGCTCCTCGTTCGCACGCCGCTCCTCCGCCTTGCCGGCGTCGGCCCCACGGTGGCGGTTGCGCCCCAGGTCGAGCTTGCGCGGCGCGCCCTTGTACTTCACGGTCGCCGGGTCCTCCGCCGGCTCGCCGGCAGGCGTCCTCCCACCGAGCTCAGAGAGGGCAGGAACCTCTGCGGAGTCGACGTCGTCGGCCCAGGTCGGTTCGACCTTGGCTCCCGCGAGGACGTTCCGGGTCTTCGCGATCTGGTGCGGCAGGGCGAGCGTGACCACACTGCCGGTCGCTCCGGCACGTGCGGTGCGCCCGGAGCGGTGCACGTACTCCTTGACGTCATCGGAGGGGTCGACGTGCACCACCATCGTGACGTCGTCGATGTGGAGGCCGCGGGCTGCGACGTCGGTCGCGACCAGCACCGGATAGGCCCCCTCGCGGAAACCGGCCAGCACGTTGGTGCGCAGCCCCTGCTGCTTGTTGCCGTGCAGGGCTGCGGCACCGATGCCGACCTCGACCAGCTCCTGCGCCACCCGCTCGGCACCGAGCTGGGTGCGCGTGAACATCAGCGTGCGTCCCTCACGGGCGCCGAGCTGCGCGGTGACCTCACGCTTGGCGGACGGGGCGATGGCCAGCACGTGGTGATCCATGGTGGCCACCGCGGCGGTCACCGGCGTGGTCTCGTGGCTGACGGGATCGACCAGGAAGTTATCGACGATCTGCTCGACCTGCCCATCCAGGGTGGCGGAGAAGA
>NZ_JBQSWK010000017.1:0-78390 GCF_052377065.1 Brachybacterium sp. AOP42-C2-15 | reverse complement strand
GCCAACGGAGCCCAGCTGAGGGCTCCCCGGCTGAGGCTCTCGGTGAAGGTCGCCACGGTGCAAGCTGTGTCTGCTGACGCCACCGCAGCCACCGCAGCCACCTTCCCCCGCAGCTCCGTCAGTCAGCTAACGGTCACTTGCCGCCCAGCAGCGTCAGCACTGCGGTGACCCGCCGGTGCACACTCGAGTCCTCGCTGAGTCCGAGCTTCGCGAACAGGCGCTGGGTGTGCTTCTCCACCGCACCCCCGCTGATGAAGAGCCGCTCGGAGATCCCCGCGTTGGTCAGGCCCTCGCCCATCAGCTCGAGCACCTCGCGCTCGCGCGGGGTGAGCTCGTCCAGCGGCGTGCGCCGGCGGGAGGAGATCACCTGTCCCACCACGTCCGGGTCGATCGCGACGCCTCCCGCGGCGACTCGCTCGATCGACTCGAGGAAGGAGCGGATGTCGAAGATCCGGTCCTTCAGCAGGTAGCCCGTGGCGCTGGCCCCGGACTCGATCAGCTCGGTCGCATAGCCGACCACCACGTACTGGCTGAGCAGCACGATCGGTGCTCCCGGCCACTGTGCTCTGATCTGCTGCGCGGCACGCAGGCCTTCATCGGTGTGGCTGGGTGGCATCCGGATGTCCGAGATCACGAGGTCCGGCCGGAGTTCGAGGGCGCGCACCACCAGCTCCGTGCCGGTCGCGGCGGTGCCCACCACCGTGTGGTCGGCCTCCTCGAGCACCAGGCGCAGTCCTTCACGGATCAGCGCGGAGTCGTCGGCGATCAGGATGCGCATGGGATCACGGCCTCGATTCGGGTTCCGTGTGCGGGTGGCGAGGTCACCGTCAGGCGTCCCTCCAGGGAGGCGACACGGCCTGCGAGCCCTGCCAGGCCGCCGCCGGTGCGCATCTCGGCGCCTCCGCGCCCGTCGTCTTCGATCCTCACCCAGGCATCATCCCCGATTCGTGCCACTTCCACCACGATGCCGGCGGCACCGGAGTGCTTGGCAGCGTTGGTCAGTGCTTCGGAGACCACGTAGTAGATGCCGATCTCGACGTGCTCGGGAAGTGTCAGCTCGGGGCTCTCGATCGTCGTGGGGATCGGGGAGATCGCTGCCAGCTCGGTGAGTGCCGCGGCGAGTCCGCGATCGACCAGGACCGGCGGGGCGATCCCGCGGGAGAGGCGACGGAGATCGTCCAAGGTCAGCCCCAGCTGCTCACGCGTCTCGCGCAGCACGGCCTGGGCCTTTGCCGGGTCCTTCGCCGCGAGGGCTTCGACGCGGGCGAGGTCCATCGAGGCACGTACGAGGCGCTGCTGGGGGCCGTCGTGCAGGTCCCGTTCGAGTCGGCGCAGGGCGGTGGACTCGGCGGTGCGGCCGGCTGCGCGCGACTGCTCGGTGCGCAGCAGCTGCTGCTGCTCGTGGTAGCGCGAGCTCAGCATGCCGCGGGCCACGCCTCGGTGCAGTGCGGCCAGGCCGCGCACCACGGGGCCGAGGGTCAGCAGGAACAGCAGGCCGATGAGGAACTGCAGGGCCATGTCTACCGGGAGTGCGTATGGCTCCGGCACCCCGAACAGCTCGCCGAGGCCGCTGTTGTCGGCGGGCGGCAGCACCTGCTCGAGGATGAGGGTCGCGACGGGCCCGCCCACCGTGGCGATGGCTCCGAAGGTCCAGGCCATCGCGAGGGGGAAGGTGATCAGCACCAGGAGGAAGTTCACCAGCACCCACAGCGAGTCCAGCCAGTTCTGAGGGTCTGTCAGAGGAGTGATGAGGCGGCGCATCCAGCCGGCGCCTGCGGGGGCGGCCCGGGGCGCGGGCGTCGGCAGCTCTGTGTCCAGGATCGAGGACTGCAGGGCGCGCTCGGCCGCCGCGAATCCGCGGGCGAGCAGCACGCCACCGATCAGTATCGGCAGGCCCACCCAGACGATCACGGTCGAGACGCCTGCGATGAGCAGCGCGAGGACGAGCGAGAAGCCGATCGCCCCGAGCAGCAGGGCGATCAGCGAGTAGGCGAGGAAGCGACCGATCGGGGCGGCCCAGCGGCCGACGGACCAGCGCTGCAGCGGTGTGGCGGCCTGCGGGGGAGGTGCGTCGAGCGTCTCGGGCAAGGTCATGGTGGTCATGTCTCCACTCTGGCGGCGATGGACCGCGCGCCCGATCCTGGCACCAGGTCAGCGATTGTCGGGCTGGCCCGACATCGGTTCAGGTCCGGTGCTGGTCCAGATCGGGGACCGGCCCGGCTCGGGGCGGCTCACCGCTGCTCGCAGATCTCCTTGAGCATGACGAGGTCCTCGGCGACCGCCGCGGCGTCCTCCGCGAAGTCGCTCTCGGACATCGTGCCGCGGCGCAGGGTGAAGACGACCTCGCAGCGGGTCTCGTCCAGCGCCAGCACGCGCAGCGGGTTCAGCACGGACTCACCGCTGGGGAGGGTGACGGTGTGGTCCATGACCCCGTACTCGTTCTCGGGGACGAAGCTGACCAGTACGCGCCCCATCGGTGAGCTCATCGACCACTGGGTGACGTCGCGCTTCACCTCGCCGCCGGCGAGCCCTGCTGCCCAGCGGGGCAGGTTCCGCGGATCGCTCGCGAACTCGTAGACCTCGCGCCAGGGGCGTTCGATGACGATGTCGAGGTGACGGGAGGCGCCCGCGGAGGCCGTCGTGCCGTCGGTCTGCTGTGCATCGATCTGATGTGCGCTGTCGCTCATGGGCGCGACGCTAGCAGGAGCGGCCGACGGGCGCGCCGCACGGTCAGACGACCGCCGCGTGCCCTGTTACCTGCCCGGTCTCCCGAGCGATAGCCCGCGCTGTCGCCCGCACTGTCGCCTCGAGTGCGTCCTCCCAGCTCGTCGGCTGCAGCTCCTCCTGGGTGGTGAGGATCCCCGGCCGCAGCACGCACGGCGCGTACCAGAGCCCCGCGATGCCGTGCAGCTCGCGGGCGAAGGAGTTCAGCGGTGCCAGCGCGCGCACGGCGAGGCGGGGGATGACCAGCGGCCGACGCCCACGTGCGCCGAGGAGAGCGCTGGCTGCGGTGATCAGCTCCGCCTGGGAACGGGCGGGTGCGGAGGGTGCGTGCAGCACCGCGTCGCCGTCGGGAGCCAGGCGGTCAGCATGCCGCGCCGCATGGAGCATGGCTGCGGCGAGATCTGGGACGAAAGTCAGGGCGTGGGGCGCCGCGGGATCGCCGACGACGATCGGCCGCGAACCCGCGGCGATCCGCTCGATGAGCATCGCGGTCACCACGGCCGCGCCGGTGCCCACCGTCGTCGGCCCGGACAGGTCTGCGGCGACGAGGCTGAGGGTGCGGGCGTCGTGGATCCGACGCTGTGCGAGAAGCTGCCCACGGATCTCTCCCTTGGCGTCGCGCGGCGACAGAGGGGACCCTTCGGCGAGATCCGAGGCCCCGCCCTGGAATCCGTACATCGACTCCGGGAAGACCACCGGGATGCCGGCCGAGGCCGCGGTGTCCAGCACCGCGAGCTCCCGCGGCGGCAGCTCCCGCGCCCAGACCCGCGCATCGTAGGGAGCGTGGAAGCAGGCATGGATCGCCTCGGCGCCGGAGGCCGCCTCTTCGAGCACGCCGGCATCGAGAAGATCCCCGGTGACACGGCGGACACCCGGCTCCGGCGGCACCGCGGTCCGGCGCAGCACGGTGACGGTGTCCCCGTCGGTGAGGGCGCCCTCGATGATCGCGCGGCCGATCTGTCCTTCTCCGATGACGAGGTGATGCATGAGGACCTCCAAGATGTGAGCACTGCTCTCTATGTCGTGAGTTCAGTGAACACCGCTCTCGGTTTCGAGTCAAGAGCACCGCTCTCGTAGTGTGGGAGGATGCGGCCATGACTCCCGCACCTCGCTCTCCCGGCCCGAGGGCTCTCGCGCGCGAGCGCACGATGGCGCGCATCGTCGAGCTCGGTAATGCGCAGCTCGTCGAGCAGGGGGTCGCGGGGCTGAGCGTGCGCGAGATCGCCCGCGGCCTGGGAATGGTCTCCTCAGCGATTTATCGCTACGTGAGCAGCCGGGATGACCTGCTCACCCTGCTGATCGTCGATGCCTATGCCGACCTGGCCGACACCGTGGACATCGCTGTCGCGGCGGCCGGAGCGACGGCCGACAACGATCCCCGCGCACGCTTCCTCGCCCTCGGGGGCGGCATGTGCTCCTGGGCGATCGCGCACCCCGAGCGGTGGACGCTCCTGTACGGCACCCCCGTGCGCGACTACAGCGCGCCGGCGGACGCCACGAATGCTGAGGGCACGCGGGTGATGCAGGCGGTGCTGCGCATCGCCGCCGACGCCGCCCACGAAGGCACCGCCGCCTCCTGGGAAGTGCCGGACCTCGCACCGGAGGTCACTGCGCTGCTGGAGAGCCATCTGGTCGAATTCGGCATCGAGACCACGCCGGCCACGGAGTTCGCGGCGCTGACCGTGTGGAGCAGCCTCGTCGGGGTGATCAGCGCGCACGTGTTCGGACAGCTCGGAGCCGATGCGGCAGCGGTCGGCGACCGCATCCTCGTTGCCCAGGTCCGGATGCTCGCGGACGTCATCACGCCGGCCTGACCACGCTGCCGTCGAGCGTCAGTGACGAGCTTCGGCCTCCTGCAGAGCGCTCAGCGCTGCGCGGACCACGGTGCCCAGCGTTGTCGGCTCCCGCAGCGTCGCGCCGTCGGCCGAGGGGGTCACCACCACCCAGCGGGCTCTCCCGCGCCGGCGCATCCGGCCGATCTCGACGCTGCGCCCGGTGGACAGCGGGATCAGCAGGGCCCCGCTCGGCCCGACCAGCAACCGACGCTCGAGATCCGGGCGACGTTCCAGCAGGAGGGCGCGGATCGTCTCCCGCTCCGCATGGGCGGTGCCGCCCGAGGCGGGGTGCGCGAGGATCGAACTTGAGGAAGACATGCCCCGAGGCTAGGGACGGGGTGTGACAGCCCACGGGAACCCGTCGCGGCGCTCGCCACTCCTGGCGACGGTCAGCCGGCGGAACCGAGATCGGAGAGGGCCCGCACCCACGCGGGCTCATGCCGCCTGACGTGGTCGGCGACGTCCCGCCAATGCTCGCCATGGCCCGAGGTGAACATCGCACCCCACGGCTCACGACCCTCCCGGTCGGCGTCGCGCAGCATCGTCCACATCGCCTCGGCGCGGGCCGCCATCGTGCGCGGCAGTCGTGCCCGGAGGTCGGCGTCGGCCCCGTATCCCTCGATCAGGGCGGCCAGGCGACGAGCCGCGGCGGCCGGCTCCTCGGCGACATCGTTCAGGGTGAAGGCCTGTGCGGAGTACGCGAGATCCCACAGCCGGGTGCTCGGTGCGGCACCATCCCAGTCGATGAAGACCCAGCGCTCGCCCAGGATCAGGTTCCACGGCGTGAGGTCCCCGTGGCAGATCAGGTCCGGTGAACCCTCCGGCACCGGGAGCAGCGCGTCCCAGGGAGCCGGGGCCGACGGGGCGAATCCTGCACTCGCGTCATGGATCGACCGGATCATCCGGCCCACCCTCCTGAGCTCGTCAAGTCGCAGGGGAGGGGCATCGAGGGCGGAGGTGCCGGGCACGAACTCGAGGACCTGCCGACCCTGCTGGTCCCGGCCGCGGACAGCGGGCACATCGATCCCCGCCGCCGCGACCGTGCGCATCAGCTCGTGCACGGCCGGTGTCGTCGGCCCCCAGGGCTTGCGCACGGTGTCCCCGACGCGGACCACGCCCGCGGTGGCGTTGCCGCCCTCGAGCGGCTGCCCGTTCTCGATGCTCATCCGATGACCGTAGTCGTTCCATGAGGGCCCGAGGTGCCCGGCACGTCGGTCACAGACCGGATCCTCAACAACGTGTTGACAACAGGGTGTTGAGGGTCAATGCTGGGGACATGCATGACACCACCGAGAGCGACCCGGCGACCCCCAGCGACGCCCGGCGGCACCTACGGACGGCCGGTGCCCAGGACCTTCCGCCGCGCCCCTGGCAGCACCCGGCAGAGCCACCGGACGCCGCGACCCTGCTCCGCTATGCCCTGTGGCGGGCGAACCGGGCCGACGGTGCCGCCTCGCCCGAGGAGCTGAAGGCGGCACTGACGATGATCGAAACGGCCCGATCCGATCTGGACTCGCTCGAGGTCGCCCTCCTGCTCACCGCACGCGCCGAAGGCATGACCTGGGCGGAGGTCGCCGAAGCGCTCGGCCTGCAGTCTCCGCAGGCGGCTCAGCAGCGATACCAGCGGGTCTCGCAGCGGCCGACGGCGAGCGACCCCGACGGCCACGATCCGGCATGACCGCCGCGCGCTCGGGAACCGAGCTGCTGACCCTGCAGGCGCTGCGCCTCGCCGGCTTCGCCGATGCCGACGTCATCGCCGATCGCGCCCTGCTCCCCGCTGACGAGATCCTCACCGTCATCGACCAGGCCACCCGTACCGGGCTCGTGGAACCCCTGAGCTTCGCCGAGGCCCACGGCTGGATTCTGACCGACCTCGGGCGGGCCCACCTCTCCGTGCTGCTCGCGCGGGATGTGGACGGAGCGGGAGCACGTGAGGTGCTGTCCGCGACGAGCACCGAATTCGAGCGGCCGGCAGGGATCAATGCCCGCTTCGTCGAGACGGTCTCGATGTGGCAGCTGCGATCGACCTCTCCCGTGCAAGCCGTGCCCGATGCCGAGGGGGCACGGGAGCTCGAGCAGCTGCTCACCGCGCTCACCGCTCTCGGACGGGAGCTGCGCTCCCTGCTCGCCCCGCTGCTGAACTGCCTTCCCCGCTTCGGCCGCTACCCGGCGCAGTACGACATCGCGGTCGGTCGAGCACGCACCGAGGGCCTCCGCTGGGTCACCGGCGTGGGAGTCCTGTCCTGCCATGCCGTCTGGGCCGAGCTCCATCAGGATCTGCGATCCTCCACGGGCGAGGGCCAGATGAACGAGAGCGCGCGATGACCAGGCGCACCCTCTACCTCGCCCGACACGGTGAGGCCGATGCGCTCGGCGTGCTCACCGAGCGCGGACGCGAGCAGTGCCGCAGGCTGGGACGCCGGCTCGCGGGCTGCCCGATCGACGTGGTCTGGCACTCCCCGTTGCCGCGCGCGACCGACAGCGCAGCGGTGATCGCCCGCAGCCTTCCTCACGTGCTGGTGGACGAGGCGGCGGAGCTCATCGACCACATCCCGTGCGTTCCTGACCTGGCGGCCGTGACCCCTCCCTGGGCGGGGTTCTTCGACGGCTTCGGAGCGGAGGAAGCGGCCGCGGGGTCGCGCATCGCCCGCAGCCTCACCGAACGCTTCGCCCGAGCGCACACCGCCGAGGCACGGCCGACGCACGAGGTGCTGATCACCCACGCCTACTCCATCGCGTGGATGGTGCGCGACGCGCTGGGCGCACCGCCGGAGAGCTGGATGTCCCTCGCCGGGATGCCGAACGCGGCGCTCACCGTCATCGAGTACGACGACGGCCCTCCGCTCGTGCACTTCGTCGGCGAGAGCTCGCACCTGGTGGGTCTTGCCGCCGCTCCCGCGCCGGGAGCGGAGCGCTGATGCTCCACGACCTGCGCGATGCCCGCCCCGAGACGTCGGGAGGGAAGGCCGCCGCACTGGGGGCTCTGCTGCGCGTCGGGATCGAAGTGCCGGCCGGCGTCGTGGTGTCCGTCCAGGCCTACCGCCGGCACCTGGACCATCATGGGCTCCGCCCTGACACCGTCCCCGCCGCCGAGCTGGGCGAGCGGATCCGGCACGGACGACTCGATGCCGCCGTGGTCGCCGCGCTCGAGCCCCTGCTGCGGACGGAGTCCGGACGTGCCGCTGGCGCCCAGGTCGCAGTCCGCTCCTCCGCCACGAACGAGGACACGGCCGGGGCCTCGGCCGCCGGCCAGCACGAGAGCATCCTTCCGGTCCAGGGGAGCGATGCCGTCCAGGCGGCGATCCTCCGGTGCTGGGCGTCCCTATGGTCACCTCATGCACTCGCCTACCGAGGGGCGGGCGAGCCAGGGGAGTCCACCGCGCCGGAGATGGCGGTGATCGTGCAGCGCTACCTCGACGCGGACGTCTCCGGAGTGCTGTTCACCGGTGAGGAGAGGATGCTCGAAGCGGTGCGGGGCCCCGGTGAGCAGCTCGTCAGCGGGGTCGTCACTCCGGACTCCTGGAGGATCGGTGCACGGGGCATTCTCGGGCGACGGCCCGGGGACGGGGAGCAGCACGAGATGTCCCTCAGCGACGCTCAGGTTCATGAGCTGATCTCGCTCGGGGATGAGGTGGCCTCCGTGCTCGGTGCCGCTGCCGACATCGAATGGGTCCTGCGCGGTGATCGGCTCCACGTGCTGCAGGCGCGGCCGATCACGGCACCGGTGCCCCGCCCACCGCAACGCAGCGATCCGGTGCACGGGACGCTGCAGGGCGCTCCGGCGAGCGGCGGCGTCGCGACCGGCACGGCCAGGATCGTGCGCGGACCGCAGGACTTCCGCCGGGTGCGCCCGGGTGACGTGCTGGTCTGCCGGTCCACCGATCCCGCCTGGACCCCGCTGTTCCGAATCGCCGCGGCCGTGGTCACGGAGACCGGAGGCGTGCTCTCGCACGCGGCGATCGTGGCCCGGGAGCTCGGCATCCCGGCCGTCCTCGCGGTCCCCGGAGCGGTGACAGCGATCCCGGACGGCGCCGTCGTCACCGTCGACGGGGACCAGGGGATCCTCCGCCGATGACGACCTCCGGGCAGGACAGCCCGCACGTGACCGCGATCGATGCCCACGGCGCCGGTGCCATTGACGCCCCTACGAGCGGGGCCTAGGTTGCCGCCATGGGCACAAGAACCTCGGACGGCAGCGCGGGCGACGCGGACTACGGATCGATCGGCCGTGAGTACGCGCAGTATCGCCGACCTGATCCCCGCCTGTTCGAGGTGATCTCCGAGGCGCTCGGCGATGCGAGCACGGTGCTGAACGTCGGTGCGGGCGCCGGCTCCTACGAACCCACGGACCGCAGGGTCACGGCGGTGGAGCCCTCGGAGTCGATGCGTGCACAGCGCCCCGGGCACCTGTCGCGCGCTCTCGACGGCACCGCCGAGAGCCTGCCCTTCTCGGACCGTTCCTTCGACGCCGCGATGACCACCTTCAGCGTGCACCAGTGGCAGGACACCGCGGCCGGACTGCGTGAGATGCGGAGGGTCACCCGGGGACCGGTCGTGATCCTCACCTGTGATCCGCAGCGGGTGGAAGATTTCTGGCTCACCGAGTACGCGCCGGAGGTGACCGCCACCGAGGCCCGCCGCTATCCGGGGCTCGACGAGCTCGAGGCAGGACTTGGCGGGCGCGCCCGCAGCGTTCTCGTCCCCATCCCGCTGGATTGCACCGACGGTTTCAACGAGGCCTACTACGGGCGGCCCGAGGGGCTGCTCGATCCGGGAGCTCGGCTCTCCTGCTCGGCATGGAGCTTCGTGCCCGAGGACGCCACGGAGCACTTCGCGCAAGAGCTGGGCGGCGACCTCGACAGCGGCGCCTGGGACGCGCGGCACGGCACGCTGCGGACCCTGCCGCAGTACGAGGGCTCACTCGTCCTCGTCGCATCGCAGCCCTGAGATGACGCGGAGCCCCGAGCCGGTGCCCGGCCGCGCCGCACCGACGCTCCTGCTGCTGAACGGTGCCCCCGGCAGCGGGAAGTCCACCCTCGCCGCGCTGCTCACGGCCGAGCGCCCCGGCGCGCTCGCCCTGGACATCGACGCGATCAAGCACTCGCTGGGCCGCTGGGACGAGGACCTCACGGCCTCGGGCCTCCAGGCGCGACGCCTCGCCGTGGCGATGATCCGGCGGCACCTCGCCGACGGGCACGATGTCGTCCTCGGGCAGTTCCTCGCACGCACTGCGTTCCTCGAGGAGCTCGAGCAGCTCGCCGCGGACAGTGCCGCCTGCTTCGTGGAGGCCGCGCTGGTCCTGGACGAGACGGCGCTCGCCCAGCGGCTGGCGGCGCGCCGCAGCGCACCTGACCGTCCCGAGCAGGCCGCCAACGACCGCTTCGTGGGCCCGGACGACGCCGCCGACCTGGTCCGCGCTCTCCAGGACGTGCTCGCCCTGCGGCCCGGCGCGCACCAGATCGACGCACGAGGTTCCCGGGGATCGGCCCTTGCAGCGCTGCGCGCGCTGCTCTGAGGCTGCGGCCCGGGGGATGGGGGAGCAGGTCCACTCTGCCGGGCTGCTGGTCCTCGCGGGCCGACGCGCACCCGTCGCCGTCCTCAGTCCCCGAGGATCGCGCCGGTCGAGGCGGACTTCACGAGCTTCACGTATTTGCCCAGCACGCCCTTGGTGAACTTCGGCGGCAGCGGCTCCCAGCCCTCGCGGCGCTTCTCCAGCTCCGCCTGGTCCACCAGCAGGTCCAGTGCGCCGGTGCTCACGTCCAGGCGGATCCGGTCCCCGTCGCGCACGAAGGCGATCGGACCGGCATCCACGGCTTCCGGGGCGATGTGGCCGACGCACAGTCCCGTGGTGCCTCCGGAGAAGCGTCCGTCGGTCATCAGCAGCACGTCCTTCCCCAGGCCCGCGCCCTTGATCGCGCCGGTGATCGCGAGCATCTCGCGCATGCCGGGCCCGCCCTTGGGACCCTCGTAGCGGATCACGACCACGTCGCCGTGGGTGATGGTGCCGTCGTTCAGGGCGTCCAGCGCGTGCTTCTCGCGCTCGAACACGCGGGCAGTGCCCTCGAAGACGTCCTCCTCGAAGCCGGCGGACTTCACCACCGCCCCCTCGGGGGCGAGCGAGCCGTGCAGGATCGTGATCCCGCCGGTGGGTGCGATCGGCGCGGAGGCAGGGCGCAGCACCTTCCCGTCGGCCGGGCGGGGGGCGAGGACCTCGAGGTTCTCCGCGATTGTGGAGCCGGTGACGGTGAGGCAGTCCCCGTCCAGCAGGCCTTCGTTCAGCAGGGTCTTCATGACCACCTGGATCCCGCCCACGTGGTCGACGTCGCTCATCACGTAACGGCCGTAGGGCTTCAGATCCGCGAGGTGGGGGACCTTCGCGCCGATGCGGGCGAAGTCCTCGAGGGTGAGGTCGACGTCGGCCTCATGGGCGATCGCCAGCAGGTGCAGCACCGCATTGGTGGAGCCGCCGAAGGCCTGGACCACCGCGATCGCGTTCTCGAACGCGGGCTTGGTCATGATGTCGTGGCTGGTGATCCCCTGCCGGAGCATCTCCACCACGGCCTCGCCCGCGCGGCGGGCATCGGCATCGCGGCGGCGATCGGCCGACGGGGGTGTGGCCGAGCCCGGGATCGACATCCCGATCGCCTCGGCGGCCGTCGACATGGTGTTGGCCGTGTAGAAACCACCGCACGCGCCCTCACCCGGGCAGATCGAGCGTTCGATCCGGCCGACGTCCTCGCGGCTCATCAGTCCACGGGCGCTGGCGCCGACGGCCTCGAAGCCGTCGATGATGGTGACGTCCTTCTCCTCGCCGCTCTCGAAGGTGACGCGCCCGGGCATGATCGTGCCCGCGTAGACGAACACGCTGGCCAGGTCCAGGCGAGCAGCGGCCATCAGCATGCCGGGCAGGGACTTGTCGCAGCCGGCCAGCAGCACCGAGCCGTCGAGCCGTTCGGCGCTCATCACCGTCTCGACGCTGTCGGCGATGATGTCGCGGGAGACCAGCGAGTAATGCATGCCGTCGTGCCCCATCGAGATGCCGTCGGAGACGGAGATGGTGCCGAACTGCAGGGGGTAGCCGCCGCCGGCGTGCACGCCGTCCTTCGCCGCCTGCGCGAGCCGGTCCAGCGACAGGTTGCAGGGAGTGATCTCGTTCCAGGAGCTCGCGATGCCGATCTGAGGCTTGTCCCAGTCCGCGTCCCCCATGCCCACCGCGCGGAGCATCCCGCGCGAGACGGTCGCGCCGAGCCCGTCGGTGACAGTGCGGCTGCGGGGCTTGATATCCGGGGCGGAGAACGTGGCGTCGGCGTCGGGGGAGGAAGTGTCTGCGGTGCTGAGGGCGTCGTCGGCGGTCATGGCCCGACTCTATGCCTGGTCCTCATACCGGGGAAGCCCCGGACGACTCAGCGGATCCGCGCGCCCTCCCCGAGCCGGGTGTACCGGCTCAGCTGGGTGACGTGCTTCGGGGTGAGGTCGCTCAGGCTCGAGACCTGCAGCAGCTTCATCGTCCGCTCCACCTCCTCGGAGAGGATCTGGATCATCCGATCGACCCCGTCCCGGCCGCCGGCCATCAGGCCGTAGAGATAGGCCCGGCCGACCATCGTGAAGTCGGCGCCGAGGGCGATCGAGGCGACGATGTCGGCGCCGCTGCGGATCCCGGTGTCGAGGATGATCTCGAGGTCGTGGCCCACCTCGCGGGCCACCTCGGGCAGCAGATGGAAGGGCACCGGGGCACGGTCCAGCTGGCGCCCGCCGTGGTTGGACAGCACGATCGCGTCGACCCCGAGGTCGGCGAGCTTCTTCGCGTCCTCGAGGGTCTGGACCCCCTTGACGGCGAACTTCCCGGGCCACATCTCGCGGATCTGCGCGAGGTCCTCGTAGTCGATGCTGGGATCCATCGCGGAGTTCAGCAGCTCGCCGACGGTGCCGCCGGTCGCGCTGAGGGAGGCGAACTCGAGCTTCGCGGTGGTCAGGAAGTCCCACCACCACCAGGGTCGCGGGATGGCGTTGACCACGGTGGACAGGCTCAGCTGCGGAGGGATCGAGAAGCCGTTGCGGGCATCGCGCAGGCGCGCCCCCGCCACCGGGGTGTCCACGGTGAAGAACAGCGTGTCGTAGCCGGCCTGCGCCGCCCGTTCCACCAGACCGTAGGAGATCTCCCGCTGCTTCATCACGTAGAGCTGGAACCAGTTGCGTCCCAACGGGTTCTCGGCCTTGACGTCCTCGATCGAGGTGGTGCCGAGCGTGGAGAGGGTGAAGGGGATCCCGGCGGCACCGGCCGCGCCCGCCCCGGCGATCTCCCCCTCGGTCTGCATCAGCCGGGTGAACCCCGTGGGAGCGATGCCGAAGGGCTGGGCGGAGCTGCCGCCGAGAATCCGGGTGGTGGTGTCCACCTGGGAGACGTCGTGGAGGATCGAGGGATGGAACTCGACGTCCTCGAAGGCCTCGACGGAGCGGGTCATCGAGATCTCCCGTTCCGCAGCGCCGTCGGTGTAGTCGAACGCCGCTGCGGGTGTGCGGTGCTTCGCGATCGTGCGCAGGTCATCGATGGACAGCGCCGAATTGAGTCGGCGGCGGCGCGAGTCGAGGTCGATCTGCTTGAACTTCATGAGCTCGAGGAGCTCTGCGGGGCGGGGGACCTGACGCTTGACCATGGGAATTCTCCTTGCGGGTGGACGGTTGCTGTGGGAACGAGGACGGAGCTGGGTCAGAGGGTCGGGATCATCCACGACAGGACGGTGGACTGGAGGCCGACGAGCAGGCACAGGGCCAGGAGCATGCCGAGGCTCCACCAGATCACCTTGCGGAAGATGGCGGATTCCTGGCCGAGCAGCCCGACGGCGGTCGCGGCGATCGTGAGGTTCTGGGGGCTGATCATCTTGCCGACCACGCCGCCGGAGGTGTTCGCCGCGACCAGCAGGGCGGGATCCAGTCCGGCTTTCTCGGCCGCGGTCTGCTGCAGGGTCGCGAACAGGGCGTTCGCACTGGTGTCGGAGCCGGTGACCGCCGTGCCGAGCCAGCCGAGGATCGGGGAGAGGAAGGCGAAGGCCGCACCGGTGCCGGCGATCCAGGTGCCGATAGTGATCGTCTGCCCGGACAGGTTCATCACGTAGGCCAGGGCCAGTACCGAGGCGACGGTGAGGATCGAATAGCGGAGCTTGACGAGGTTTTTGAGGTAGACGTCCGCGGCGTCCCGGAGCGAGAGCTTGTAGACGATCGCGACGATGATGCCGGTGATCAGCAGCAGCGTGCCCGGGGAGGAGAGCCACTGGAAGGAGTAGACGGTGCTGCCGGCGATCTCGCCGTCGGCCGTGAACACCTTGCCGTCGAGTCCGGGCCAGGAGATCCTCAGGTCGGTGGAGGCGAGGAAGGAGCTGAGAAGCGGCACCAGCTTCGAGGCCGAGAAGATGACGATCACCAGGAGGTAGGGGAACAGCGCCATGACGACGCGCCCCGGGGTGAGCCGCACATCGGTGCGCGGGGTGGTGGCCAGGGCAACGCCCGCACCGCCGGCATCCACCGGGCCGGTGTCGGAGTCCTCCTGCTCGCGCTCGCCGCGCATCTTCTCCAGGGCGTCCCTGCCGCCCTCGGGCTTCCAGAACTGGAGCATGATCACGGCGGCGGCGAGACCGGCCAGCGAGGCGATGATGTCGGTGAGCTCGACCGAGATGAAGTTGGACGAGACGTACTGGCTGATCCCGAAGACGAGGCCGACCACGAGGGCGAGCGGCCATAGCTGTTTCACCCCGCGCTTCCCATCGACCAGGAAGACCAGGAACAGCGGGACGACGGCCGCGAAGAACGGAGTCTGGTGGCCGATGATGGCACCGATGTGCTCGTAGGGGATCCCGGTGAGGTTTCCAGCGGTGATGATCGGGATGGCGATCGCGCCGAAGGCGACCGGCGCGGTGTTGGCGATCAGCACCACCGTCGCTGCGCGCATCGCGGTGAAACCGATCGCCATGAGCATCACGCCGGTGATGGCGACGGGCGCCCCGAAGCCGGCGAGCGCTTCGAGCAGACCGCCGAAGCAGAACGCGATGATGATCGCCTGCACGCGCGGATCGTCGGAGATCGCGTCGATCACCAGGCGCAGGTCCTCGAAGCGGCCGCTGCGCACGGTCAGCTCATAGAGCCAGATCGCGTTCAGGACGATCCACATGATCGGGAACAGGCCGAAGGCGAGGCCCTCGGTCGCGGAGAGGGTGACCAGATCCACCGGCATGCCGTAGGCGACAGCCGCGACCAGCATCGCGACGCCGAGTGCGGCGAGGCCTGCCCAGTGGGCCTTCCAGCGCAGCACGCCGAGGGTGACGAAGATGGTGACCAGGGGGAGGAGCGCGACGAGCGAGGAGAGCAGCAGACTGCCGGCGAGCGGTGCGAGGTCTGGGGTGTACATGGGAGCCTCCGACACACATCAGCCGCGGTGCTGCACAGCATCGCCGTCGATGTCGTGCCTCGTGAGTCGGTGAGGAAAGGAATGGTAGACCGTGGTGTGGTCTGACCATACGACGGATACTAGGCTCTCGAGCGCCGGAGGACAAGACCCCGGTAGCCCTCGAGAGCCGGCTGTGCTAGAACGTGAGAATGGTCGACAACACGCATGACAATGAGGTCAGACCGCAGAGCGCCCGTTCAGGGACAGCGGGAGCCGCGTGGAGGCCGGTCGCGCGCAGCAGCACGCACCGGCTGGTCATCGATGCGATCGAGGACCAGATCATGACCGGGGCGCTCGCCGTCGGCGACCCCCTGCCGCCCGAGCGCGAGCTCGCCTCCCGGCTGCAGGTCAGCCGCGCGGGGGTGCGTGAGGCGATCCGGGTGCTCGAGGCCTACGGGGTGCTGCGCTCCGAGGTGGGCTCCGGCCGGGGGGCGGGAACCTTCGTCTCCGCACTGCCGAGCGCCGCCCTGGAGCAGTTCCTGCGCCTCCATGTCGCGCTGTCGAACTTCCGTCTCCAGGAGGTCATCGAGACACGGATCCTGCTCGAAAGGGCCAGCGCCTCGCTCGCCGCCGAGCGCGCCGATGCCGAGGTGCTGGCCGAGCTCGAGCGACTGCTGGCGGTGATGGATGCGCCAGGCGTGAGCCGGGAGGACTTCAACGACGCCGATACCGCGTTCCACGTCGCGATCGCCCAGGCCGGCGGCAATGCGCTGTTCTCCGACATGACCGCGGCGATCCGTGCGTCGCTGCGGGCTCCGATCATGGAGGCGTTCACGAAGGTCGCGCAGTGGGAGGACATCGCGGGGATGCTGCGCGAGCAGCATCATGCGATCTTCCAGGCGATCTCCCGCGGGCACGCCGAGGAGGCGGCGGAGCTCACCGCCGCGCACATCCGCGCCGCCTCGACCATGCTGCCGGACCTGCCCGCCGACTGACATCTATAGGAGCTCCCGCGGCTCGAACGCGCCCACGCCCCGTCGGCAGGACACGCCCCGTCGGCAGGGCGGGGCGTCGGCAGGGCGGGGCGTCGGGCGCTTCGCTCGGGAGGGCAGCTCCCCGAGGCGCTGCCCTCAGGCGCCGGGCACCTCGCGTTCATCCGGGCCGTCGTAGACCGACAGCGGGCGTATCAGCGCATTCGCCGCGCGCTGCTCCATCACATGGGCGGTCCAGCCCGTGACCCGCGCGGCGATGAACAGCGGGGTGAACAGCTCCGTGTCGAAGCCCATCAGGTGATAGGTGGGGCCGGCCGGGTAATCGAGGTTCGGCTTGATGCCCTTGGCCTCGTCCATTGCGTGCTCCAACCCGTTGTACAGACCCAGGATCTCGGGACGGTCGAAGTGGGTGATCATCGAGTCCATCGCCTGCTTCATCGTGGGCACCCGGGAGTCGCCGTGCTTGTAGACACGGTGCCCGAAGCCCATCACCTTCTTCTTCTGCGCCAAGGCGTCCTCCATCCACGCCTTGGCGCGGTCCTTGGCCTCGGCCTCGGTCTCCTCAGGACGGATGCCGAGCTCGTCGAAGGTGTGCATCACCGCCTCATTGGCACCGCCATGCAGTGGGCCCTTGAGCGCCCCGATCGCCCCGGTCACGGCCGAGTGCAGGTCCGACAGGGTCGAGGTGATGACGCGGGCGGTGAAGGTGGAGGCGTTGAAGGAGTGCTCGGCGTACAGCACCATTGAGATGCGGAAGGCATCGACCACCTCGGGGGCGGCCTCCTCGCCGAAGGTCATCCACAGGAAGTTCTGCGAGTAGTCCAGCTCCTCGCGCGGCGGGATCGGCTCCGTCGGCCCACCGGCGCGCCGACGCCGCTGCTCGTAGGCGATCACTGCCGGCAGCTGCGCGAACAGGCGCTTGGCCTTCTCCAACTCGGCTCCGGGGGAGGAGTCCTCCGCGGCGGGATCGAGTGCGCCGAGCACCGAGACGGCCGTGCGCACCGCATCCATCGGATGGCAGGTGGTGGGCAGCGAGTCCATCGCCGCCTTCACCTCGGGGGCGAGGGCCCGGTGGGTGCGCTCGTGGCGGGTGGCCTCGGCCAGCTCCTGCGCATCGGGGAGCTCTCCGATCCACAGCAGGTGCGCGACCGCCTCGAAGGGCTGGGTCGCGGCCAGCTGCGGCACCGGGTAGCCGCGGTAGAGCAGCGAGTTGGTCTCGGGGTTGACCTTCGAGATGCCGGAGACATCGGCGACGACCCCGTTCAGGCCCTTGCGGATCTCAGTGGTCTGGTCGTTCTCGCTCATGGCTCACTCCTGGGAATCGACGGCGGTGTCTGGGGTGGTGGACGTGCGATGGGCGGCAGGGACCTCGAAGTCGAACACGGAGGCGTCGAAACGGTTGTAGCCCTCATAGTCCACCAGTTCGTACAGGCGTGCACGGGTGAGCATCTCGGGAACGCGAGACTGCTGGGTGCCTTCGGCGAGGATCGTCTCCAGCACCCGCTCGGCTGCGCCCATCGCGGCGCGCAGCAGCGTGACGGGGTAGATCACCATCGCGACCCCGGTCGCGGCGAGCTGCTCGCGGGTGTACAGCCCGGACTTCCCGAACTCGGTCATATTCGCGAGCACCGGCACGTCCAGCGCCGCACAGACCTGCTCGAACTCACCCAGATCCTTCAGCGCTTCCGGGAAGATCGCATCGGCTCCGGCATCCACCAGAGCCTTCATCCGGCCGATCGCGGCGTCGAGCCCGTCGGTGGCGCGCAGATCAGTGCGGGCCATGACCAGGAAGTTCGGATCCCGGCGGCCGTCCGCCGCGGCGCGGATCCGCTGGGTCGCGGTTTCCAGGTCCACCATGGCCTTGCCGTCGAGGTGGCCGCAGCGCTTGGGGTTGACCTGGTCCTCGATGTGGCAGCCGCCGAGCCCGGCGTCCTCGAGCTCCTGGATCGTGCGGGCCACGTTCATCGGCTCGCCGAAGCCGGTATCGGCATCGATCAGGCAGGGCAGGTCAGTGGAGCGGGCGATCTGCGCACCGCGGGCAGCGACCTCGCTCAGCGTCGTCAGGCCCACGTCCGGCAACCCCAGTTCGTTGGCGATCACCGCCCCGGAGATGTACACCCCGGGGAAGCCCTTCTCCTGGATGAGCTTCGCCGACAGCGGCGTGAACGCGCCGGGAAAAGGCTGCGCTGCGCCGGGCGTCAGCAGGGCGCGCAGCTCCTGGCGCTTCTGCGCGGGAGTCCTGGTGGAGGACAGCATCAGAACAGCCCCTTCGGTCCGGCCGACGCATCGATCATGCCGGGGGCGGCCTGGATGTTCAGCCGACCCAGCTCCCCGGCGGGCAGCTGCGAGAGGTTCGCCGCGGCCTCGAGGAATCGTTCGATCTCCGAGGATTCGACGAGGCCGTCGGCGAGGGTGCGGAACTTGCCGATGTACTGCTCGCGGGCGAAGGGCCGGGCGCCCTGGGGGTGGGCGTCCGCCACGGCGATCTGATCCTCGATCACGGTGCCGTCGGTGAGCGTGATGACCACGGCGCCGCCGAAGGCCTTCTCCGTGAGGTCCAGGGAGTGGTACCGACGGGTCCACTCCGCATCCTCCTCGGTGGTGACCTTGTGCCACAGCGCCACGGTGTCGGGGCGGGCGGCCCGCTCAGGGGCGTAGGAGTCCACGTGATGCCAGGAGCCGTCCTGCAGGGCAACGGTGAAGATGTACGGGATCGAGTGGTCGAGGGTCTCCCGCGAGGCCGTCGGATCGTACTTCTGCGGATCGTTCGCGCCGGAGCCGATCACGAAGTGGGTGTGATGGGAGGTGCGGATCAGGATCGAGGCGACGTTGCCCGGATCGGTGGTCTCGGGATGCTCGCGGTGCAGCCGGCGGGCCAGGTCGATCCAGGCCTGCGCCTGGTACTCCGCCGAGTGCTCCTTGGTGTAGGTGTCCAGGATGGACCGCTTGGCCTCACCGGCCTCAGGCAGCGGCACCGTGTAGCGGGCATCGGGGCCATCCAGCAGCCAGGCGATCACGCCGTCCTCGCCCTCGTAGATCGGGACCGGGGAGGTCTGGCCGCGCATCGACCGGTCCGCCGCCTCGACGGCCAGCTTCCCGGCGAAGGCAGGGGCGTGGGCCTTCCAGGTGGAGATCTCGCCCTTTCGGGACTGACGGGTGGCGGTGGTGGTGTGCAGCGCCTGGCCGATGGCCTGGAACACGGTCTCGGTGTCCAGCCCTAGCAGGGTGCCGATACCGGCGGCGGCCGACGGGCCCAGGTGGGCGACGTGGTCGATCTTGTGCTTATGCAGGCAGATCGCCCGTACCAGGTCGACCTGCAGCTCATAGCCGGTGGCGATGCCGCGGATCAGATCCTGGCCGGAACGGCCGGTGTGCTCGGCGACGGCGAGAATCGGAGGGATGTTGTCCCCGGGGTGGGAGTAATCCGCGGCGAGGAAGGTGTCGTGATAATCCAGCTCGCGCACCGCCACGCCGTTCGCCCAGGCCGCCCACTCGGGAGAGGTGTGCTGGGCGATGCCGAAGACGCTCGCGCCGCTGCCGCCGGTGGAGACCGGGTGGCTGAGCGCCTGGCTGCGTGCAGAGACGATCGGGGCGCGATTCAGGGAGGCGATGGCGACCGAGGCGTTGTCGATGATCCGGTTGATGATCATCTCCTCGACCTCGGAGTCGACCTCGACCGGGTCGACGGCGACCTCGGCCATCTTCCAGGCCAGCTGGCCCTCGCGGGGCAGGTTCTCGTCGGAGCGGTGGACGCGGACGGCGTGGTCTCTCATGCTGATCTCTCCTGGGAGGTCGAGGTGGGGTCGGAGTTGTCGCTGTGGTCAGTGGGGGCTCCAGAGTCAGGGTGGTCGCCCTGCAGGTGGGCGAGGGCGTGGTGGAGGTGAACGACGGTGGTGGCTGCGGCGAGCTCCGGATCCCCAGCAGCGACGGCGTGAGCGATCGCGGAGTGCTCCCGAGCGGAGGCGGCGAGCCGGGTGGGGGAGTTGCGGGCCAGGCGGCGCAGGCGTCCCAGATGCAGGCGAAGTCCGCGCAGGGAGTCGGCCAGGTAGGAGTTGCCGGTGGCGCTGTCGAGCTCGGCGTCGAGCTCGGCGGTCAGGGCGTAGTAGCCGGTGGGGTCGGTGCCAGCGGCAAGTTCCACGGTGGCTCGATCGAAGCGGCCTGCAAGGCTGCGGAAAGTCTCACGCAGTGCGGGGCCGTCGGCGGGGTGGGTGGTGCGCTCTGCGGCGCGCCGGCTGGTGAGGGTCTCCAAGGCGATGCGCAGATCGAACAGCTGCGGGGCTTCGGCGAGCGAGACCGCGGCGACGACGACTCCGCGCCCGGTCGCTGGTGCCGCCAGCCCATCGGCGACGAGCCTCGAGAGGGCTTCGCGGAGCGGGGTGCGGGACAGGCCCAGGCGTACGGACTGCTCGACCTCGCCGAGGACCGTGTCTGGTGTGAGGGCGCCGTCGATGATCTCCTCACGGAGGGCCCGGTAAGCCCGATCGCTGGCACGCATACGGCCGAGTGTATACAGGGATAGGTGCCTGCGGCCTGAATCCCGCCCGATATCGAGGGTGTCCCGCACTTGTGTATACCGATGGGCGTGTGCCGCAGTGTCCGCGGTGCGCTCTGGGAGCGCGCCGGGCTCTGTCTGCGGGCTGTCAGAGTGTGCGGTGGCTGGCGTCGGGGTCTTGGGGGCCTTCGGTGTCGGGGCTGCGTTCGGGGATCCAAGGGTCTTCGTCCTCGTCGACAGGGACGTCACCGTTGACGAGCCGGGATTCTAGGGATTTGGAGTAGAGGGGGACCGGGTCAGAGGCGATCTCGATGGTGCCGTCGATGTCCTGCCATTCGCCGCCGTTGACGGAGAACTGCCCGGAGAAGGTGGTGGTGAGGGTGATGTCGTACCAGCCTTCCTGGGTGTAAGTGGCTGAGATGGTTTCGGCGGGGTACGGCTTGCCGGGGTTCGTGGTCGTGATCGTGTTCCCGTCCCCGAGGTCCCAGTGATACGAGATCGGGGTGGCGCGGATCGCGACGGGGGTGTCCAGCAGCTCGGTGCTGAGTTCCTGGGTCTCGGGGTCCGTGTGCAGGACATTGACCATGTTGACCGGCAGCCAGCCGTCGACGGGGCCGGCGTGGGCCGCGAGGGGCTTGACCGGGAGGCGAGCGAAGTCTTCTCGCGTCACGGTGATCACCACGGGTGGTGCTTCCGCAAACTCGGGGGTGCCAGGCAGCGCGCAGCGGATCCCGAGGTCGACGTCTTCGTCACCCTCATTGTCGACGCGGATGCCGCGCTGAGTTACGCCTTCGACGGGTTCTGCGGTGCCGGTGTTGGCGCCGATCTGCAGGGCGTCTCCTTCGCCTGCGAAACGGCTGCCGTTCCCGGCCTCGCAGGAATCTGGATGTGGAGTGCAGGACCAGGTGGACCCGGATCCTAGGTTGGTCCCGCATCCGGAGAACTCGGAGACAGGAACCCAGATGTAGCTGTGGCGGGGTGGGGTTGGCGCTTCAGAGTTTTTGCGAGATTGGGAATCGTCGATGCTCACCGGATCTTCTGATGAGCCTTCGCCTACCGTGGCGGTTTCAAGGCCGTCATCCTTGACCTTGCCGCGTGTTTGTCCGGCGAACGCGACGGCGTCGAGGGAGAGGAGCGCCAAAATGAAAAGTATTGCAAGTAAGGCACGTGTAGAGGCTCGGCGATCAAGAATTGAGGACATTCTCGCCCCATTCGGCGCTTATCGCGCCCACTTGCCAGCCATCGTTTTCCCATGTCATGCCGCCGACTGTGCTGTATTCGAGCTTTCCGACGTTTGTGGTGCTCGTGAAATCGTCGGTCGGACGTTCGTGTGGCGTTGTTGTGAAGTTGTAGGCGATCTCGAAATCGTAATTCTGAGAACTGTGCGCCTCTAGGTTCACGTCCGAAAGTGAAAATTCCCCCCAGTGCTTCTTGTGCTCCTGGAGTTCGTGAAAGGTTTCCATAAATTCTATGCAACTAATGCAGTTGGAAGCCTCAAGTGTGTTGCTAAGGGAGCCGTCCCCAGTCTGGTGTGCCCACATCGAAACGGCGATGTAGTAGCGGAAGGCTTGGATGGCACCGTCCTCGGTCTGCTCATCCATCCCTGCGTACTCCGCAGGATCCGGCGGCGGGATGTCGGGCGCTGCGGCGGTGGGCTCGTCGGTCTCGGCGCCGCCTCCGTCACTCGGCTCAGTGTCACCGCCTCCGTCGCTCGGGGCATCGATGTTGATGCTCGGCGGGGCAGTGGTGACGGGTCCCTCCTCGCCGTCGCCGCATGAGGCGAGGCCGAGGAGGAGGGCGCCAGCGGCTGCGGCGCTGAGTAGGCGACGGGGCATGGAAGTGCCTTCCGGGAGTGCGTCAGATCACGGTCACGCTATCCAGGAACGCTCAGATTCGCCATCGCTTCACCGAGAATGTGGATAACCATGAAGCCCGAATGCCTCGATGGTCTCGCCGGGATCGAGCACTGCGGCGGGGTGCGGGCCCGCCTTCAGCCAGGCCGAACGCCACTGGGCGACCTCTGGTGCGGCGAGCGCACCACCCGTCAGCAGCACCATGTTCCCGTCGGCGGGAGTGCTCAGCAGCGAGGCGTGGGTCAGGGTCCACACTCCCGAAAGGCCGGCTTCGGCGGAGGCGTCCTCGAGCTCGCGTACCTGGGCGGCGAGGAAGCGTTGGCCGGCGTCGTCACCGACGTTGACCAGTAGCAGGCCATCCGCTTCAAGATGGGAGAGCGCCTCGAGGTAGAAGTCCTTCGTGGCCAGATGTGCCGGTGACTCCTCCCCGGAGAACACATCCAGCACGATCGCATCGAAGCGCCGATCCTTCATCGCGGCGAGCTGCTCGCGGGCATCCCCGATGACGATCTCGAGGTCGGTGCCCTGCGGGAGTGGAAGGGCCGTGGTGACGAGCGTGGGCAGCTCCCGCTCGATCTCGATCACGAGCTGAGCGGATCCGGGACGGGTGGCCTGGACATAGCGCACCAGCGTCAGCGCTCCACCGCCGAGATGTGCGACCCGCAGGGGCTTTCGGCGCGGCCACGCCTCGTCGAGCACATTGGCCATGCGTCGCAGGTACTCGTGCACGATGTGTGTCGGATCCTCGAGGTCGACATGGGACTGCTCGACTCCGCCGATCTGCAGCGCCCAGCCGCCGGAGACCTCGTCCTTGACGATCCATGCCGGCTGATCGGAGAAGCTCAGCTGGGCACTGCGCTGCGCGCCGGGAAGGAAATCACTGGTGGTCATGGAGCCATTGTCCGCGATGCCGCGGTCCCTCCCTTCCCAGCTCGGCTCTCCCAGCCGCCGCAATCCTCCCAGCCGCCACAATGGAGACATGCACACCCTCGAACTCGGCGACCGCTCCTTCTCCGTCTCCCGTGCGACCGCATCCGAGGTGCCGGAGCTGGTCGCGCTCCTGGCGGACGACGTACTCGGTCAGGAACGGGAAGGTGCAGACCTCGCACCCTATGAGCGGGCTTTTGCGCGTATCGACGGTGACGAGAACCAGCTCCTGGTCGCTGTGAGGGATGACGCCGCTGTTCTGGTCGCGACGATGCAGCTCACGCTGGTGCCCTCCCTGTCTCGCGGTGGAGCCACCCGGCTGCAGATCGAGGCGGTCCGGGTTGCCACTGCGACGCGGGGGAACGGTCTCGGCACCGCACTGTTCGACTGGGCCCACCGTTGGGGTCGTGAGAACGGGGCACGGCTCGCGCAGCTGACTACGGATGCGGCTCGTGCCGACGCGCACCGCTTCTACGACCGGCTCGACTACCTGCCGAGCCACGTGGGATACAAGCTCCCGCTGTGATGCCGTGTCGTCGGTGTCGGATCAGCGCTGCGGCCCCGAGTGCACATGGACGTGCAGGTGCTTCGAATCCTGATAGCTGCCGAGGTTCGTGAGCACTGCCGCGGCGCCATAGTCGCGTTCCACCTGGCGTGCCACCTGCTGGACCACCTCGAGCAGGGCCCGCAGATCGTCCTCATCTGCGGCGCCCGCCGAGGTGAACGAGGCGATGTGCCGCCGTGGCACCACCACCACGTGCACCTGCCAGAAGGGGCGGGTGTGGTGGAAGGCCAGTACGCGCTCATCGAGATGGACCACCTCGAGCGCTGCGGGATCCGGGATTGCGACGTCGCAGTAGAAATCGGTGCCGGTGTACGCGGGTGGCGGGATCGAAGGCTCCATATGCCCAGTATGTTCGGCCGGTTGCGTCGTCAGCACTACCTCCTCTACGCCTGCTTGTGACAGCATGTAGCGCGACTTATGAGTAAGGGTCCGCCCGCACTCTTCGGCGCAGCCAGCATGTGCCGAGAACCGACCGCCACCGGAGGATCATGTCCACCCCAGCCGCCGAGGCTCCCGTCGCCGACGAGACCGCCCCGAAGGACCGCTTCCCGCACGTCTACGTCATCCTCGTCCTGTTCGCGCTGCTCGCAGCGGTGCTGAGCTGGATCGTCCCGGCCGGTATGTACGACCGCGTCCCCGGCCCGAACGGCCGTGAAGTAGTCGACCCCGACAGCTTCTCCTTCATCGAGCAGTCCCCAGTCACGGCGATCGAGCTGCTCACCGCCATCCCGCGCGGGCTCGTCGACGCCGGGGCCATCGTGTTCTTCGTCTTCACCATCGGCGGCATGTTCGAGGTGGTGCGCCGCACAGGACTGATCGACGTCGCCCTCGCCGGCATCGCACGCCTCTTCGCCGGCCGCGGAGTCGTCGTCATCCCCGTGCTGATGGTCATCTTCTCCCTGATCGCGAGCTTCATCGGGGTGCCCGAGCTGTCGCTGGTATATATCCCGGCGATCCTCCCGCTGATCCTGAGCCTGGGCTATGACCGGGTAGTGGCCGCCGCCGTCGCGCTGCTCGGCACCGGCGCCGGCTTCGCCGCCGGGTTCCTCAACCCGATCAACACCGGGCTCGGCCAGCAGATCGCCGGGCTCGAACCCTTCTCCGGCATCGGCCTGCGCATCGCGCTGTACCTCGCCTATCTCGCCACCGCGATCGGATACATCATCTGGTACGCCCGCCGGGTCGCCGCGGATCCGACCCGCTCCGTCCTCCATGGCCACGTCGACACCACCGTGCGCGAACGGGACAAGCTCGACCTCGCCGCGACCCCGACCTTCACCGGTCGGCAGAAGGCCGCGGGCATCGCCCTTCTGCTGCTCGCCGGGCTGCTGGTGTGGGGCATCCTCACCCAGGGCTGGTTCTTCCCTGAGTTCGCGGGCATGTTCATCCTGATCGCGATCGTCGTGGGACTGGTCGCGGGGATGAAGACCAAGGACATGGCCGAAGCCTTCGACCAGGGCCTGCGAGACGTCCTCGCCGGGGCGATCATCGTCGGCATCGCCCGCGGCGTCGCGATCGTCCTCGAGGACGGCAACATCCTGGACACCATTGTGTTCGGGCTGGGGGAGTCCGTCGGCTTCCTGCCGCCGGTGCTCTTCGTGGTCGGGATGTTCCTGGTCCAGGCCGTGTTCAACCTGATCGTCCCCTCCGGCTCCGGCCAGGCGCTGGTGACCCTGCCTGTGCTCGCGCCGCTGTCGGACCTGCTGGGCGTGACTCGGCAGAGCGCCGTGCTCGCCTACCAGACCGGCGACGGCATGACGAACCTGATCTATCCCACCTCCGGGTACTTCATGGCCGCGCTCGCCGTAGGCCGGATCCCGTGGAACCGCTGGGTGCGCTTCTACGCCCCGCTGCTGGGGATCTGGGTGCTGATCTCGATCGGATTCCTGATCTTCGCGCAGCTGACCGGCTGGAGCTGACTCCGCCTCGGGCGGGGCGTCCCCGAGTCGTAGGCTCGTCGGGATCGCACTACTGACGGAGGACGCATCATGACGGGCACCATGCCGGAGAACACCGACCTCACCACCGTCGTCTCCGCGCTGCGCGACGAGCTGGCAGAGCTCGAGGACGAGCGGATCCGCGCGGTCAATGCCCGGCGCGGCGACGACCACGCCGTGAACCTCACCAAGCTCCGTGCGATCGCCAAGCGGCTCAAGGCGCAGCCCGAGCTCGCCCGCGCGCTGTGGGACGCGCCGGCCGAGGACTCCACGCCCAAGCTGCTCGCGCTCCTCATCTCCCGCCCGAAGCAGTACACCCGGGAGGACCTGGACCGGATGCTCCGGGAGGCAGGGACCCCCAAGGTCCACGACTGGCTCGTCAGCTACCTCGTGAAGAAGAGCCCGCATTGCGAAGCGTTGCGGGAGGCATGGTTCGCCGATGCCGACCCCGTGGTGGCGAGCGCTGGCTGGGCGCTGACCAGCGACAGGGTGGTGAAGAAGCCTGAGGGTATCGACCAGTCGGCGCTGCTCGACCAGATCGAGGCCGAGATGGCGGCGGCGCCGGAGCGGCTTCAGTGGGCGATGAACGAATGCCTCGCGCAGATCGGGATCACGAATCCCGAGCTGCGTGCACGGGCACGGGACATCGGGGAGCGTCTGGAAGTGCTCAAGGACTATTCGACCCCGCCGAACTGCACCTCACCGTTCGCGCCGCTCTGGATCGACGAGATGGTCCGCCGGGGCAGCGCCCGCTGAGAAGCTCGTCCTCCACTCGGTGTCCACGTCGACGGACTCCTCGATGTCCTCATCGTCCTCCTCTGTCCATGCGGAGTCCTCGTCGCTCGCAGTGGGGTTCTCCAGGCCCTTGACGACCATCGAGGACGGCAGTGAGACCACCTCGTCACTGGGCACCCGGAACAGCCGGTCTGCGACCAGCACATGGCGGCGCTGGGCGAGGCGGGACCGGGCACCGCAGAACAGATAGGTTGCGAGGACCGGGAGCGCGCACACAACGGGTGCGAGGAAGAGGCCGTAGGACCCGTCGGGCGCCCGGACGAGGTAGAGGAAGACCGTCAGGAAGCCGTCCATCATGAGCACGGCGCCAGCACCGGCCTTCAGCCTTTCCCAGCTGGTCATGATCCCTGCGAACGGGGACTTGGCGGGGATGCCGAGCTGTCTGCTCTCCTGATCGCCCGCCGCCCATCGCAGCACTGCTCGCGTGGTGGTCCGCTCCCTTCACAGCACCGCCAGGTGGGCGGGGATATACACGGCGATCAAGGCGATCGGGGCGAGCAGCAGGATCTCCGCGTCGGGGAGGAAGATGACCTCGGGCGGGAGGAGGTACGGGTCGCGGTTGGGGTCCCCTGTGAAGAAGGAGACGAGTATCCATCCCGCCGCACCGAGGACGCACACGAAGAAGAGGTGCTGCAGCCACGTCGCAGCCTGGACCGACGCCCGGTACCCGGGGACATCCTGATCGGGCAGGGCCTTCGTGCATTCAAGGCCGCGGCGCTTCAGATCCTCATCGTCCTGCGCGCTCGCCGGGACTGCGGAGAAACGCAGCAGGGCCTCAGCGGCTCCCTTCTGATCCGCCGCGCGGAAGAAGGCGACGGCCTCGGGGTCGCCGATCCGCACGAAGGCGAGCGCGTCCCGAGCGACGGGAGTGGAGGTCTGGTCGGGAGAGTCCGTGCTGTGTAGAGATGCCACTCGAGAACCCTATGCGCGTCTCCTCAGGGCGCCGACGTACGGCTGTTCTGACCGTACGCGGCGGTGCTGCTATTCGATCCTGGCAGCGACCTCGACGATCAGTGCTTTGTGATCACTGCCGGCGACCGTCTCGAACTGCGGCACACTGCCGCGCACCCTGCTGGAGACCAGCGCGTGATCGATGCGGGCGAACGACGGGGCCCACGTGCCCGTGGGCCAGGTGGGATGCCAGCCCAGTCCTTCGCCCTGTCCCCTCGCCGCGAGGTCGTACAGGTCGCCGCCTCCGGTCAGCTCCCGCATCGTGTGGTGCTGGTCGATCGCGTTGAAATCGCCGACCAGCAGCAGGTTCTCCTCGAGGTACGGCTCGGCGAGGTCCTTGACCACCGCGCCGTCGCGGGCCCAGGCGTCGGCGCCCATCTGCGGCGGCGCGGTGTGGATCACCCCGAGATGCCAGTCCGTGCCCTCGACGGTGGTGGTCGCGATCAGGTTCTCGAAGGCGGTCCCCTCGGCCCGGGCGACGAGCTCGAGCGGGGTGCGGGACAGGAGCATCGTGCCGCTCGCGTCGGTGTCGGCGGTGCCGACATGATGCGGGAACTCCTCCAGCAGGCCCGCCGCCGCGAGCGCCTCCTCGAACCCAGGGGTGTACTCCTGCAGAGCGAGCACGTCGACGTCACTGGTGATCAGCTCGGAGACCTCCTCGATGTCCGCCTGGCCGAACTGCAGATTCAGCGAGAGCACCGTGAGGGTGTTGCCGACCGCGATAGGGATGTCGGACCGCTCCTCCTCCGGCAGCAGCGGCCAGGCGAAGACCACCATCGCGGCGATCAGGACGGCGGCCCCGAGCGGCCGCCACCGGCCGCGCAGCACCAGCAGCAGCCCCAGGCAGCCCACCAGCACAGGGATCCACAGCAGCGGGATGAAGGACGAGATCGCGATGACGTAGTGATGCCAGGTGTGCAGCTCGGGGACCAGCCGCAGCACCAGGAGCACTGCCGAGGCGAGCACCCCCACCACCAGCAGCGCCCATCCCAGGATCGATACCCCCGCACGCCTCATGCGGCGGAGTCTACGGGGACGGCGTGCTGCCCGGACGCGCACCGAAGGACCCTGGATCCACGGGCCGCTTGGCTCGCGGCAGGCCTTCCACCACGAGCAGGTACGACTCGGTGACCAGCTCCCGGACCAGCTCGGCGTCGAGAGTCCCGCCCGGCTCGAGCGTGATCCAGTGCCGTTTGTTCATGTGATAGCCCGGCGTGATGTCCGAGTGGCTCTGCCGCAGCGCCTCGGAGTCCCGAGGATCCGCTTTGAGGACCACGATCGGCTCCCCGCGCACCTCGGTGAGCAGCAGGAACATCCCGCCCACGACCTTGAAGACTTCGTATTCCGGGCCGAAGGGATGGGTCGCCTCCGCAGCCGGGAGCTCCTCGGCGCGAGCATGGACGATCTCCTGCAGGGCGTCACCGTCCATGGTCCTCCTCCCCCTTCTCGGTCTCAGCAGCACGGTAGCTGCCGCCCTGAACCTGTCGGGTCACCCGGCTGACAGCCCCGACCAGATCGTGCAGTCCTGGGTCCTCAATAGGGAAGTGGCCGCATTCGCGCAGCATGACGAGTTCTGCCGGGGCGGCGATCCGGCTGAGCCAGCGTGTGCTGATCTCCACCGGTGTCCAGGCGTCCTTCGCCGGATGGGCGAGAGTCACCGGGGTGGTCATCCGTTCCGGCGGGGTGTGGCGGTAGGTGAGGTATGAGGTGAGGAATCCGAGCGGGACCTCGGCGGCTCCTCCGCGGGGGTCGGAGGCGCACAACCGCGACAGGTCGGGGCTGCGACTCATCTTCGAGAGAGCGGCGATCCAGGACATCGGGACCCGCCGTCCCGCGAAGCGTTCCGGGAGAAGCCGTGCCAGAGGGCCGCCGAGCATGCCGAGCGGGCTGAAACGCGTGATAACGGCCCGCGCACGCGGGTCGCGCGGGTCGAGCAGGGACGTGGCGACCACGGCCGCAGCGCGACCGGTGCGGGCGGCGACCTCGTAGGCGAGCATGCCGCCGATGCTGGCGCCCAGCAGCACGAGCGGCCGCCCGTCATCCTCCAAGGCCACGACGTCGCAGAGCAGGGAGACCCAATCCTGATAGCGGACCGCGCTCGAATCCGGGGACCGCGTCTCGCCGTAGAGGGGAAGATCAACCGCGGCCAGCTCCACCTCATCTGCTGGCAGGAGTGAGGCGATCGGCCAGAGCGCTGCGCTGTGGGCCCCGGCTCCGTGGATGAGCAGCACCCGCACGGGAGCATCGGGATTCTGGCGACGCGGCACATGGACGTCGTGCCTGCGCCAGCTCCACCACGTGCTCGTGGGCTTCAGCTCGACTCGATCCCGCCAGGAAGCGGGGAGGAAGTCGGCGTAGTCGGAGACGCCGGTTGAAGTCATGCCGCCACGGTACTGGTCGAGGGGGATCCGAGCTGTGCCGTGCTGCGAGCGCGACAGGAGCGCGCAGAAAGTGCCCTGCACCACATCCTTGCCGCATGGGAATGAACCTGGCCAGGACGAAGTTGAGTCTAGTGTGCTCAAGTTCAGTGATCCTTGGATTGACAACGTCGATCCAGAGTTTTCTACTTGAGCGAGTACAGCTCAAGTCTTGCCGCCGGCCCCGACGGTCGGCAGTGCACGAACCCGTTGCGGCGCACCCGTCGCAGAAAGGCAGGCTCCCATGTCCCGTGTCGTCGGAATCGACCTCGGTACCACTAACTCCGCCGTCGCCGTGCTTGAGGGTGGCCAGCCCACCATCATCGCGAACGCCGAGGGCTCCCGCACCACCCCGTCGGTCGTGGCCTTCTCCAAGCAGGGCGACGTCCTCGTCGGCGAGGTCGCCAAGCGCCAGGCCGTCACCAACGTCGATCGCACGATCGCCTCCGTCAAGCGCCACATGGGCACCGACTGGAGCCAGGAGATCGACGAGAAGAAGTACACCGCGCAGGAGATCTCCGCCCGAATCCTCGGCAAGCTGAAGAAGGACGCCGAGTCCTACCTGGGCGAGGCCGTGACCGATGCGGTCATCACCGTCCCCGCGTACTTCTCGGACTCCGAGCGTCAGGCCACCAAGGACGCCGGCACCATCGCGGGCCTGAACGTCCTGCGCATCATCAACGAGCCCACCGCTGCGGCTCTCGCCTATGGCCTGGAGAAGGGCAAGGACGACGAGCAGATCCTGGTCTTCGACCTCGGCGGCGGCACCTTCGACGTGTCCCTGCTCGAGGTGAGCAAGGACGAGGAGGGCTCGACCATCCAGGTCCAGGCCACCGCCGGCGACAACCGCCTCGGCGGCGACGACTGGGACCAGAAGGTCGTGGACTGGCTGGTCTCGCAGGTCAAGAACAAGGACGGGGTGGACCTGTCCAAGGACAAGATCGCCCTGCAGCGCCTGAAGGAAGCCGCTGAGCAGGCCAAGAAGGAGCTCAGCGCCTCGACCTCCACCAGCATCTCGCTGCAGTACCTGTCGATGACCGAGAACGGTCCGCTGCACCTGGACGAGAAGCTCACCCGGGCCCAGTTCGAGGACATGACCTCGGACCTGCTCGAGCGCACCAAGGCACCCTTCCACCAGGTCATCAAGGATGCGGGCGTCTCCGTCTCCGACATCGACCACGTGGTCCTCGTCGGCGGCTCCACCCGCATGCCGGCCGTCACCGAGGTCGTCAAGGCCCTCACCGGTGGCAAGGAGCCCAACAAGTCCGTGAACCCTGACGAGGTCGTCGCCGTCGGCGCCGCGCTCCAGGCCGCGGTCATCAAGGGTGAGCGCAAGGACGTCCTGCTCATGGACGTCACCCCGCTCTCCCTCGGCATCGAGACCAAGGGCGGCGTGATGACCAAGCTCATCGAGCGCAACGCGGCCATCCCCACCAAGACCTCCGAGGTCTTCTCCACCGCCGAGGACAACCAGCCCTCCGTGGCGATCCAGGTGTTCCAGGGCGAGCGTCAGTTCACCCGGGACAACAAGCTGCTCGGCACCTTCGAGCTGACCGGCATCGCCCCCGCGCCGCGCGGCATCCCGCAGGTCGAGGTCAGCTTCGACATCGACTCCAACGGCATCGTGCATGTGACCGCCAAGGATCGCGGCACCGGCAATGAGCAGTCCATCCAGATCACCGGCGGCTCCGCCCTGTCCGATGAGGACATCGACCGCATGGTGAAGGACGCCGAGGAGCACGCCGCCGAGGACGAGGAGCGCCGCAAGAACGCCGACGCCCGCAACACCCTCGAGCAGCTCGTCTACCAGGGCGAGAAGCTGCTCAAGGACAACGCGGACAAGATCCAGGACGGCGACAAGACAAAGGCCGAGGACGCCATCAAGGAGTCCAAGGACGTGCTGGCCAAGGAGGACTCCTCGACCGAGGACCTCGAGGCCAAGCGCGACTCCCTCAACGAGGCGCTGCAGGCCGTCGGCACCGCGATCTACTCGCAGGCCGAGGGTGCGGAAGGTGCCGAGGGCGCTTCCGAGGACGCTGCCGGTGCTGACGATGACGACGTGGTCGACGCCGAGATCGTGGACGAGGACGAGGAGAAGAAGTGATGACCGAGGGCCAGAGCACTCCTGAGGACCGCGAGCGGCCTGAGGGCGAGCCGAGGTTCTCCTTCACCGACAAGCGCAAGGTGAACCCCGAGGACGGCTCCGTCCGTCCCTCGGGGTCCACCCCCGCGGCGGAGGCGCAGGGCGGCACCGACCCGGTCGACCCCTTCGACGCCGAGGCTGCGGCGCTCTTCGAGCAGGCCGCCCAGGGCGGAGAGGACTCCTCACTCCCGGCCGACGCCGGCCGAGTCGCCGAGCTCGAGGGCCGGGTCACCGAGCTCTCCGAGCAGCTCAAGCGTGAGCAGGCGGAATACGTCAACTCGCGCCGGCGCATCGAGGGCGCGGCGGAGGTGAGCAAGGACGCGGCAGTGGCTCGCGTCCTCGGCTCGCTGATCGGCGTGCTGGACGACGTGGAGCTGGGCCGCCAGCACGGCGACATCGTCGAAGGCACCCCGTTCCACTCGATCGCCCAGAAGCTCGAGGAGGTCCTCGGTTCGCATGGCCTGAAGCGCTTCGGCGCCGTGGGGGAGCAGTTCGATCCGAACCTCCACGAGGCCCTCATGCACGAGGACGCCGATGACGTCGAGACCAACACCATCTCGATGGTCATGCAGCCCGGCTACTCGATGCACGAGAGGATCCTGCGACCGGCCCGGGTCGGCACCCGGGGCCCCGCCTGACCCTCCCCACCCCTGAGGCGGTGCGGCGCCCGCCGGTCATCACGACCGGCGGGCCCCGCACCTCCCTCTCCGTATCGCACACAGCACCAACCCCCTCACCATCCCCGCTCTCGGAAGGAGACGCACATGTCCCAACAGGACTGGCTCGACAAGGACTTCTACGCGGTCCTCGGCGTCTCCAAGGACGCGAGCGCCCAGGACATCAAGAAGGCCTACCGCACCCAGGCCCGCAAGTACCACCCCGACCACCACCCCGACGACGCCAAAGCTGAAGAGAAGTTCAAGAGCATCGGCGAGGCCTACTCGGTCCTCAACGATGAGGAGCAGCGCCAGCAGTACGACGCGATCCGAGCCATGGGCGCCGGTGGCGCACGCTTCTCCGCCGGCCAGGGCGGTCCCGGCGGGGCCGGATTCGAGGACATCTTCTCCTCGATGTTCGGCGGCGGCGGCCACCCCGGCGCTCGCCCCGCCCCCGGCGGCGGCGCCGGCAACCCCGACATCGATGATCTGCTGAAGATGTTCGGCGGCCAGGGCGGCGGCTTCGGCAACGGCGGTTTCGGCGGCGCCGGTCCCGCCGGCTTCTCGCCGAATCGCGCCCCGGCGAAGGGCTCCGACACCTCCGCCCGCACCCGGGTCAGCTTCCGCGATGCGGCGCTGGGCACCGATCTGCGCCTGACCGTCGACGGCAGGACCATCACCACGCGCATTCCCGCCGGCGTGCACGACGGGCAGAAGATCCGCCTGCGCGGCAAGGGCCGACCCGGCCCCGGCGGCGCGCCCGCCGGCGACCTGCTCCTGACCCTCGACGTCGAAGAGCACCCCGTCTGGAGCGCCGACGGCGTGAACCTGCGCATCACGGTGCCGATCTCCTTCGACGAGGCGGTGCTCGGCACCACCGTGGCGGTCCCGCTGCTCGACGGCGACACCGTCTCCGTGAAGGTCCCGCCCGGCACGCCCTCCGGTCGTACCCTGAGAGTGCGGGGCAAGGGACTGGTCACCAAGAAGAAGACCGGCGACCTCCACGTCACCGTGCAGGTCGCGGTCCCCACCCACGTCGACGGCGCGGCGAAGCAGGCCATCGAGGACCTGCGGGCAGCACTGGCCGACGAGGACCCCCGCGCCGGCCTCACCGAGGCCGCGGCCCGCTGAGCATCCACGTGCTGAGCACGCGCCTGCTGAGCACCCACCCTCTGAGCACCCGTCTGCTGAGCACGATGAGCTGAGAACGCACCCGCACGCTGCAGAGCTTCGGAAGGAGCATCCCGATGGCCTTCTCGCACCGCCTCGATGACCGCGCCCCGGTCTTCGTCATCTCGGTCGCGGCGGAGCTGTCCGAGATGCACCCGCAGACCCTGCGCCAGTACGACCGTCTCGGACTGGTCGTCCCGCAGCGTACCCGGGGACGCGGCCGCCGTTACAGCCCCCGCGATGTGGTCCGCCTCCAGGAGGTCCAGGCACTCTCCCAGGACCAGGGCATCAACCTCGCCGGCATCAAGCGGATTCTCGAGCTGCAGGACGAGGTCAGCGAGCTCGAGGGCAAGCTCGAGAGCGTTCGCGAGAAGCTCGGCGCGTTGACCCCCGCTCAGCGGCGCGTGTTCTCCGCCGATCGGGACGGTGAGATCAGCGCTCTGCGCCGCGGTGAACGTCCCCGGCGGCGCAGCAGCGGCAGCGCGCTGGTGGTGTGGCGGCCTACTCGCCGGTCCTGATCTCGCCACTTCTGATCGCGGAGGCGCTCCCGACTGCGGGAGTGCTCCCGACGGCGGGGGAGCTGGTGACTGCGGCGGTGCTGGGAGGAGTCAGCACCCCGGCGAGGTGGTAGATCTCCTCGAGCTGCAGCGCCACCTGGGCGAGGTCGACCCCCTCGGCGGCCTGGCGACCGGCAGCGGTGAGGTCCTCGAGCTCTCCGGCGAGCAGCGCGGAGAGCTTCCGGGCGACCTGACCCGCGAACTCGGGCCCGTCCCCGCAGACCTGGTGCGTGAGCACCCCGTCGGGCATCGCGTCGCGGTACAGCGGGATGCCGCGCACCAGGGTCGGGATCTCGGTGGCCAGCGCCTCCCAGAGCACGATCCCCTCGGTCTCCTCCTTGGTGAGGAAGGCGAAGACATCCGCCCCGGCGTAGGCCTCCCGCAGCCGGTCCGCGTTCACATAGCCGGGGAACAGCGCATTGGGCGGGGCACTCGCCAGTGCCCGCTGGACCTCGGCGGTGAGCAGGCGCGGGTCCGTGCGCCCGAACCAGACGAAGCTCACCTCAGGCAGCTGCCGGGCGACCTCCACCCAGTCCAGGATCCCCTTGCGCACCAGATGCATGCCGACGCTGATCACCACGGGGGCGTCGGGGGCGAGTCCGAGCCGGTCCCGCAGCTGCGCCCGGGCCGTCGGATCCGCCCGGAAGAAGCTGGTGTCCACACCGTTGGAGAGCACCCGGATCGGTGCCGAGATCCCGTACTTCGGGGCGGAGACGAGATCTCGCGAGTAGCCGCTGGGGGTGATCACCACGTCGCCGCGCCGGTACAGGTGCGCGATCCAGCGCCGGAACAGCGGGGCGAGCTGATTCGACCCGGTGAAGGAATCCCGGAAGTCATCCTCGGTGGAGTGGGCCCATACCAGCACCGGACGTCGCCACAGCCGTGCCCACCGCGCCAGCACCGGAGTGTCCGGGAAGGGGGTGTTCAGGTGCACCGCGTCGAAGGGGCGCAGGGGAGAGGTGACCACCTGATGGCCGAGCGTGCGCACCGCCGACTCCTGATGACGCATCGCCGCGCCGATGCCCGATTCCCGGGCCAGGCCCGTCAGCCCGCGCGGCATCAGCACCCGCAGCGGCTCGTCCGGATGCCGGACGCCGCGCGGCCCGCCACCGGGGAGCACGCCGTGCGCGAGCCGATCCAGCCGGCGCAGGGCGCGCTCCCGGAGAGGGGCGGGGCGCCGCAGGGCGCGAGATCTCATGAACATGTCGTGGCTCCGTTCACCAGGGCAGGAAGTGTCACCAGGGCAGGAAGCGTCACCAGGGCAGGAAGCGCATCACCAATGCGCTGACGCCGAGCCCATAGGCGATCAGAGCCCACGGCTTGCACAGCAGGATGATCCAGACATAGGTGCGCCACCGCATCTTGGTGGTCCCGGCGATGTAGCAGAGCAGATCGTCGGGGGCGATGGGCAGCGCGATCGCGGTGGCGAAGGCGCGCGTGAAATGGGGGCTGCGGGTCCAGCCGAGGAACTTCTCGACTGTGCGCGGGCGGAACAGCCGCTCGATCAGCGACAGTCCGACGTGCCGGGCGATGAGGAAGTTCAGCATCGAGCCGGCAGTGACCGCGGCGTAGTTGTAGAGCGTGCCCTCGACTGCACCGAACAGGACCGGGCCGGCGAGCACCAGCAGCCCGCCGGGCACGATCGGGAACACGACTGAGGCGACGGAGACCACCATGAAGACGATCGGTCCCCAGGCCCCCAGCGTGTCGATGAACGCCTGCAGATTCTCGAGCGACTGCAGCACTCCTGTCTGCAGCCCCCACCAGATCAGCCCGACGCTGAGGCCCAGCCCCAGCAGCGGGGAGAGCTGGGCGGCGATCCGCAGCGGATCCCGGCGCGGGCGAACCTGTGACGGGCGAACCTGCGACGGGCGCACCGGCAGCGGGCGAACCCGGGGCGGGGCCGTCCGCTCACGCACCGGCGCAGGCAGCGGGCGAACGGTCTGGACGATGGGGAGGCTGTCGGTGCTGGTGCTCATGCTGCGACCGACTCTCGGTGGTCGATCAGCGGGGGACGCTGCGCATTGACCTGCTCGTACACATTGAGCACGCTGCGCGCGAAATCCTGATCACCGAAGGTGGCATGGGCGTGCTCGAGCGCGGCCACGGACATCTGCTCGCGTCGCAGCGGATCATCGAGCAGGGCGCTCAGCTGGTCCGAGAACTGAGCGGCATCCTGGTACTGCCAGCCCGTGCGGCCATCGATGATCACGTTCGTGAGCGAGGGATCACGACGGGCGAGCAGTGGCAGCCCGACGGCCATCGCCTCGATGAAGGTCAGTCCCTGGGTCTCGCTGAGGGAGGCGCTGACGAACACGTCCCCCACGCGGTACCAGCGCTGGACCTCGGCCGGATCCACCACCCCGGTGAAACGGACCCGGTCCGAGATGCCGAGCGAGACGGCATGAGCCTCGAGCTCGGCCCGGTGGGGTCCATCGCCCACCATCACCAGCACGACGTCGGGGCGGTCCGCTGCAGCGACCATCTCGAGCACCTCGTCGAGGTTCTTCTCCTTGGCCAGGCGGGAGATCGAGATCAGGACCTTCTGCCCCTCCGCGATCCTCAGCTCCGCGCGCAGCGCGCGGATGTCCTCACGCTCCTGCTGGCTCTGTGCCGGGCGGAACTTGCGCAGGTCCAGGCCGGTCGGGATCACGTGCAGCGGGCGGTGCACGCCGTAGCCGCGGAGCAGCCCGGAGACCTTCTCGGTCGGCACGATCACGGCGTCGGTCCCTGCGAGCACCCGGCGGGAGAAGGTCTCGACGACCTTGCGGCCCATGGTGCGGCTGGGGGAGTAGTAGTGGGTGTAGTCCTCGTAGATGGTGTGGTATGTGTGCACCAGCGGCACCGAGAGGGTGCGGGCGATGCGACGGGCCCACACATACGTGGAGAACTCCGCCTGTGAATGGACGACATCAGGTCGCCACTGCAGGATGTCGCGCAGCACGCGGCGGCTCGAGGGCATGCCGATCCGCGCCCGGTCGTAGACCAGCGCCGCGGAGACCGAGCCGATGCGGTAGACGCCGGGCTCGTGATGGGGACGGATTCCCTGGGAGAGTGTCAGCACCCGCACGTCGAGGCCGAGCGCGACGAGCCCGCGCCGCAGCGTCTGGACGGAGGCGACCACGCCGTTGACCACGGGCTCCCACCAGTCGGTGGTGATCAGTACGCGCAGGGGGCGGCGCGGCTCGCTCATCGCTCGGGGACCGGGGCGCTTCGTCAGCATGTTCACGTCTTCAGCTTCCCACCCCGGCGTCGAGCGCGCGTCCGCCGTGCGGGGGAGACGTATCAGACCGAGGTCTGATACTTGACCTCCGTGGATGCTCTGCGATGTCGGCCCGTTCATGTTTTGAGCCTACGACCGGTCCCGATGCGGTGATACGGGGCGCGCCCGACCCGTCGCGGAGAGTTTCCCCCTAGTGTTTCCACTCGTTACCTGATAACGGGCTGTAAACGACGCAGAGCCGAGCTGCTGGGAGAAGATCGCGAAACGGGCACCCACATGCGGGTCCTGCGGAGCGATGTCCAGAGTCTCCACGGGCAGGGCGTGGACGGAGAACTGGTAGCGGTGCGGGGCCCCGGGCGGCGGCTCCGGGCCGTCATAGCCGTGGTTGCCGAAATCGTTCCGTGCCTGCTTCAGCGAGGAGTCCTCACGGGACACCCCGAGCGGCAGCGAGCTCTCCGACGCCGGAAGGTCCCACGCCACCCAGTGCCAGAAGCCGGAGCCCGTCGGGGCATCGGGGTCATAGCAGGTGATGGCGAAGGAACGGGTCCCCTCGGGAGCATCGCTCCAGCGGAGTTCGGGAGAGAGGTTCTCACCGCCGAGGCTCGCGACCAGTTGCTGCGGAGCCACCACCGAGCCGCTGGGGGTGGCGTTCGAGGTCAGAAGGAAAGTGGTCTCGGTCATACCCGCCAGACTAGGCAGGTCCGGTGGGGATGTCGACCACCTGCCCGTCCCCGCGAGCTGAAGGCTCAGATGCCGCCGGCCGACGGGTCAGAAACTGGAAGCCGCCGGCCGACGGGTCAGAAACTGGAAGCCGCCGGCCGACGGGTCAGAAACTGGAAGCCGCTGGCCGGAGGGTCAGGAAACCTGGGCCGCCGGCCGACGGATCAGAAACCGTGAGCCGAGGGACGGGGATAGTGCTGCAGGAACTTCTTGACCTGGTTCGCCATCGCGGTGAGGACGTAGAGGCGCCGCCTGCTGCCCTCGACCCCGTAGGCCAGGGGATGGACGGTGCCCTGCGTGCGGATCTGCTGGACCCGGTCCCGCAGGTCCGGGTCCACGATGTAGCGCCGCAGCAGCGGCCAGGGGACGATCGAGTAGAGGATCTCCTTGCGCGGCACCAGGCGCGTCAGTTCCCGCTCCTCGATGAGGTCTGCGACCACCGGCTCGGCGACATTCGCGCCGGCAGCGGTCATGTAGTAGTTGTTGCGGCCGATGCGGGGATTCACCTCGAAGAACTTGGCGACGCCATCGCGCGGGTCGATCTTCACATCGAAGTTCGCGTACCCGCGGTAGCCGCTGTGCTCGAGGAAGCGCACCGACTGCTCGAACACCTCGGGCAGGTCGGTGGTGAACATCGCCGCGGGGTTCCCGAGCGCACCCGGGGTGTGCTCCTCGAGCAGCACCTGAGCGCCTCCCAGCAGGGTGACCGCGCCCTGGGTATCGACATAGGCGGTGACCGAGAGCATCGCGGTGTCATCCCCCGGGATCATCTCCTGGAGCACGAAGCGGTCCCGGTACCCGGCGGCGGTGAGTCGGGAGATCAGGTCCTTCAGCTGGTGGACATCCTCGATCTCGAACACCTTCCGCTTCCCGGGGAAGGAGACCGCGTTGTACGCCGAGGATCGCGACGCCTTGGCCACCAGCGGCCAGCCCAGGTCCAGCTCGGGCAGCTCAGGAGCGGTCCCGGAGGCGAAGTCCAGCACCACCGTCCGGGGTGTGGGCACGTCGATCTCGGTGCACATCTTGGAGAATGTCGCCTTGTCCGCGACCGCATGCAGCACCTCATCGGCCAGCAGCGGCAGATGGAAGAGCTTGCCGAGCTCCTCGCGGTGGGCGGCGATCAGCGCCACCAGGAAGTCGGCATTGGCCAGCAGCACCGGGCGGGTGCCGGAGGGGCGCGAGGCCTTGTCCGCACCGACCTTGAGCAGCGCCTGGACCATGTCCTCCTCCGAAGCGGACATCCCCAGCTCGACCGTGCGCAGGATCGAGGAGTCCGCGACCGGCCCGGCGACCTTGCGGGTCACCACCGTGGAGACGGTGCCGTACTTCTCGTGGAAGGCGCGCGCGAGCGCATAGATGCCGATGTCACCACCGAGCAGCACCAGATCGACCTCAGCGCTCGGCAGAGCGGCATACGGGCGGGGCGGGGTGTCGGGCATCGGGGGAGGACCTTCCAGGGGGCTCGGACCGGAGCTCAGAATCCGGTGTCGGTGGGACGCGGGTAGACGGCGCGGTACTTGCGCACGAAGTTCAGTCCGGAGACGACCGAATAGGCACGCATCCACAGACCTTCCGGACCGTACCGGAAGGGGTTGCGCAGGTGGGTGCGCGCCACGCGGCGGACCCGCTCGGCCAGAGCGGGATCGCGCACATAACGCAGCACCAGGCGCAGCGGCAGGATCGTGTAGAGGACCGGAGCGGTCACCACCACCTGCTCGAGATCCCGGCCGTGCACACGGTCCTCGACCACGTGACGGGCCACGGACTCCCCGGCGGCGGTCACGTAGTAGTTGTTGCGGCCGATGCGCGGGTTGATCTCGAAGAAGCACTCCCGGCCGGTGCGCGGGTCGATCTTCACGTCGAAGTTCGCGAAGCCGACGTAGTCCACCGCGTCGAGGAAACGCTCGGCGGCGGTGGTCAGCGACGGGAAGTCCCCGGTGATCATCGCCGCGGGCCGGCCCAGCGCGTCGGGGGTGTGCTCACCCAGGAGCACCTGCGCGGCGCACAGCAGGGTGACCTCTCCGCGACTGCTGCGATATGCGGTGATCGAGCGCTGGGCGGTGTCATCGCCCTCGATCAGCTCCTGGAACAGGAAGCGCCCGGTGAAGCCCGACTCCCGCAGCCGACGCACCAGGTCCTGCTGCTCGGCGGCGGATTCCAGGAAGAACACCTTCTTCTTCCCCGGGAACTGCACGTGGTGATACTCGGCGGTGTTCGCTGCCTTGCCCACCACTGGGTAGGACCAGGGGAGCTCCTCCCCGCCGTTCCAGCCGGGCTCCGAGGTGCGGGAGAAGTCGACGATCACCGTCGGCACGGTGCCGATGCCGAGCTCCTCGCAGATCTCCGCGAACTCCGCCTTGTCAGCGAGGCGGGAGAGCAGCTGCGCATCGACCTGGGCGAGCAGGTAATGCTGCTCGAGATCCTCCCGGAAGCGATCGATGACATCGATCAGGGAGTCCGCATTGGTCAGCAGGAGCGCCGGCCTGCCGGCCGGCCGCTGCGAGGCGAGATCGATGAGCGCATCGCGCATGTCCTCATCGCTCGCGTCGGCGCCGAGGACCAGCAGGTCCGAGGTCACGGTGCGCTCGTTCATCGCCACGGGGACGCGCACCACCGTGGTGCAGCGCATCGCGTACTGCTGGTGGAACGCGATGGTGAGGTTCAGGGAGTTCAGCCCGGCCCCGAGCACGACGACGTCGAATCCGGGGTCGACCGAGGGGGAAGGACGCATGGAGGCGATCCTAGCGGCGCGATCACGCCCGACCGCGGAGGACGGCGTCCTCCGGCGGCCGGGCGTGATCCGTGCGACGTTCAGGAGGTGCGCAGCCACACCGCCGTATCCGCCGGGACCGTGCCCGGGGAGGTGGGGGCGGAGGCGACCAGGACCTCGGCCGAGGCGAGATCGCCTGCGACCGAGGAGGCCGGCAGCTCGACCTGAGCGTCGGTGGTGTTCACGAGGATCGTGACGTCACCGCGGATCACGCCGAGCACTCCGGCGGGGAGGTCCTCGGCGAAGACCACCGCGGCATCGGGACGGCCCAAGCCCAGCTCGCGACGCAGGTGCACCGCCGTGCGGTACATCTCGAGCGTCGAGCCCTCCACCCCGTCCTGGGCGTCGGCGGCCAGGGGACCGAAGGCCTCCGGCTGCGGCAGCCAGCTCTTCCCGGTGGGGGAGAAGCCGTAGCCCGGTGCGTCCTGCGTCCACGGCAGCGGCACGCGGCAGCCGTCGCGGCCGGGCACGCCGGCCCGCAGATGGGAGGGGTCCTCGCGCAGCTCGTCGGGGATGTCGCTGACCTCGGGCAGGCCCAGCTCCTCGCCCTGGTAGAGGTAGGCGGAGCCGGGCAGGGAGAGCATCAGCAGGGTCGCGGCGCGGGCGCGGCGCAGGCCGAGCTCCGCATCGGGGATTTCGTCGCGGCGCAGCCCCTCGCCGAACTCGTAGTCCGGGGCGAAGCCGTAGCGGCTCGCATGCCGGATCACGTCGTGGTTCGAGAGCACCCAGGTGGTGGGGGAGCCCACCGCATCGGCCAGCGCGAGCGGCTTCTCGATCGCCGCGCGCATCGTCTCCACCCCCCAGCGGGCCTGGAGGAAGCCGAAGTTGAAGGACTGGTGCGCCTTCTCGTCGCCGATGTACAGCGGCAGGCGGTGCTCGGGGATCCAGGCCTCGAGCACCATCATGCGGTCGCCCTCGTAGGAGTCGAGGATCGGGCGCCACTCGCGATAGATGTCCAGCACGCCGTCGTTGTCGAAGTAGATCGGCACCTCGCCTTCGGGGATGTCGATCAGCCCGGTGGAGTTGACCGTCGCATCCGGCAGTCCCTCGGGCTTGATCATGCCGTGGGCGACGTCCACGCGGAAGCCGTCGGCGCCGCGATCCAGCCAGAAGCGCAGCACGTCCTGGAACAGCTCGTGCACCCGCGGGTTCTCCCAGTTCCAGTCCGGCTGGCTGGTGTCGAAGATGTGCAGGTACCACTGGCCGGGCGTGCCGTCGGCCTCGGTGACGCGGGTCCAGGCGCGGCCGTGGAAGATCGAGGTCCAGTTGTTCGGCGGCAGCTCCCCGTCCTCGCCCTTGCCGTCGGCGAAGACGTACATGTCTCGCTCGGGCGAGCCGGGCCCGGCCGCGAGCGCCTGCTGGAACAGCACGTGCTGATCCGAGGAGTGGTTGGGGACGATGTCCACGATGACCTTCAGACCCAGCTCGTGGGCGCGAGCGATCATCTCGTCGGCGTCGGAGAGCGACCCGAAGCGGGGGTCGACGTCCTGGTAGTCCAAGACGTCGTAGCCGCCGTCCTTCTGCGGGGAGGTGTAGAAGGGCGAGAGCCAGATCGCGTCGACCCCGAGATCGCGCAGATAGGGCAGGCGGGCGGTCACGCCGGGCAGGTCGCCCATGCCGTCGCCGTCGGAATCGGCGAAGGAGCGGGGGTAGACCTGGTAGACGACGGCATCACGCCACCACTGCAGGTCCGGGGAGGTCTGCTGCTCGGCGGTGCGCGCAGCGAGGGAGGTCTGGGGGGTCATGGCGGTCCTTCCGGTGGAACAGGGGGTGATGCGACGCGCCGCACCGACTGGCCCGTGCCGACGGGCCAGGTGGGTGCGGCGAGGTTCGGTGGGCGGGCGGGTCAGCCCTTGACGGCGCCGGCGGTCGAGCCGCCGACGATGTATCGCTGCAGGAACTGGTACAGGATGATCACCGGGACCATGACCATGACCGAGCCGGCGGCGAAGACGCCCAGATTGTTGGAGCGATCCGAGGAGAACATGCCGTACATGCCCACGGCGAGGGTCTTCTTGGAGTCGTCGGTGAGGAAGATCGAGCCGATCAGGAACTCGCTCATCGAGCCGACCAGGGCCAACAGCAGCGTGGTCGCCAGGATCGGGGTCATCGAGGGGACCAGGATCTTGCGGAAGGCCTGCCAGTGGGTGGCGCCGTCGATGATCGCGGCCTCGTCCAGGGACTTCGGGATGGTGTCGAAGAAGCCCTTGATCAGCCAGACCTGGCCGAAGGCGCCCCCCATCAGCACCGCGATGTAGCCAGCGAGGGTGTTCAGGCCCAGCATCGGCACCGCGTCGCCGAGGTCCGAGATCATCGTGTACACCGCGATCATCGACAGGATCGCGGGGAACATCATGATCAGCAGGACTGCGAGCATGCCGCCGCGGCGGCCGCGGAAGCGGAAGCGGCTGAAGGCGTAGGCGGCCAGCAGCGAGAGGAACACCTGACCGGTGGCGACGACGCCGCACACGATGATGGTGTTCAGGTACCAGCGCAGGAAGTTCGCGCGCTCGCCGCTGAGCATCGCCGCGTAGTGATCGAAGGTGACGCCCTGGGTGGGGACCAGGCCGGCGGAGGTCAGCGAACCGCTCGGGTTCAGCGATGCGGAGATCACGAACAGGATCGGGAAGACGGCGAAGATGACCGCGAACACGCCGACGACGTGCCGCCAGCCGATCTCGGTGAACCAGCGACCGAAGGGCATGCGGTGCTTCGCGCCGACCTGCGGAGCAGAAGTGCTGACGGGCGGAACAGTGGTGGAGCTCATGATGGACCTCTCCCGCGGGCTCAGTTGACGTCTTCGAGGACGTTGGTGAATCGGAACTGGATGGCGGCCAGGACACCGGTGAGGATGAACAGGCACACGGAGACCGCGGAGGCGAAGCCGAAATCAGCTCCGGAGCCGCCGAAGGCGATGCGGTAGACCATCGAGATGAGGATGTCCGTGGAACCGCGACCAGAGCCGTCGGGGAACGGACCGCCGCCGGTGAGCAGCTCGATCGCGTTGAAGTTGTTGAAGTTGAAGGCGAAGGAGGAGACCAGCAGCGGGGCCACGGCCACCAGCAGCAGCGGAAGCACGATCTTCGAGGTGGCCTGCAGCGGAGACGCGCCATCCATCCGGGCGGCCTCTGTCAGCTCATCGGGGATCGCCTGCAGAGCGCCGGTGGAGACGATGAACATGTAGGGGAAGCCCATCCACAGGTTCGTCAGCAGCACCGCCGTCTGCGCGAGCGTCGGATCGCCGAACCAGTTCAGGTTCAGCCCGAGCGTCTGGTTGATCAGACCGAACTCCTGGTTGTAGAAGTTCGACCAGACCAGCAGGGAGATGAAGCCGGGGATCGCGTACGGCATGATCAGGATCGAGCGGTAGACGCGGCGGCCCTTGAGGCGCTGATCGTTGAGGATCAGAGCGAGGGCGAAACCGAGCGCGAAGGTCAGCAGCACCGAGCCGGCGGCGAACACCAGCGTCCACACGAAGGCGGAGACGAACTGGTTGGCCACGGTCGGGTTGGTGAACAGCCGCTCGTAGTTGGAGATGCCCACGCTCTGCAGCCAGCTCTGGGAGAAGGCCCGCTGGCCCTCGGAATCCACGAAGTACTCCTCGTCGCCTATCACGCCGACGGTGTACACCTCACCGGTCGCGGTGTCCGTGATGGCGTCCGCAGCCTCGTCGTACTGCAGCACCGTGGTTCCCACGAAGGCCTGGTTCACGCCCAGCGGGCGCACGGCGGTGGACTCGTCCACCGGTACGGCCAGCTCCATCAGCTCGTTGTAGATGGCGTTGACCTCGCCCGCGTTCAGCACGGTCATCCCGTCGACCTCGGTGACGCGGCCGTCGACGACGGTGACGTCCCCGGCGGGGACCTCCTCGAGCGCGTTCTCGGCGTCGCCGCTGAGCACGGTGCCGGCATCGGGGTCGACCAGGAAGAGCTCGTAGGGGCCCTCGGCCGCGGTGCCCGAGGTCGCCACCGTCATGGCGTAGCGCGGGGCGTCGGGGCTCTGCTGCACCGAGCTCGCGATGATCGAGCCGACCGCCTGCTCCTTGGTGCCGCGGGTGCCGTCGCCGTAGTTGGTGAAGGAGTAGCCGACCGTCAGGGCGATCGGCAGGATCAGGAAGACGGCGAGGAAGACCGAGCCCGGGAACAGGTACTTGCCCGGCACGAAGCGCTTGGTGGAGTAGAGGACGAATATCCCTGCTGCGGCGAGCAGGAGCACCGTCAGCCACATCCATGACTGCTGGGAGATCAGCACCGGGGCGATGAACACCGTCAGCGCGAGGGTGATGCCGAGCACCAGGACTCGGGTGACCACGGCCGGGACCGACGTGGACCGCGTCCGGTGCGCAGGGGCGTGCGTCGAGGTCATGAGGCGACTGTGCCTTTCAGGGGATCAGGGCGGAGTGCAGGGTGGCGGGAGGCGAGGACGCCGATCGATCGTGCCCGCCACGAGGGCGGCGGGCACGATCGATCGGCTCGGGGACGTCAGCCGATCGCGGTGGCGATCTCCTCGCCCGCCCCCTCCATGGTCGAGTGCGGGTCAGCGCCGCCGACGATGTTGGCCTGGGCGATGCCCAGCGGGCCCCAGATCGCGGCCATCGCGGGGATGGCCGGCATCGGATCGGCGGCCTCGGCGGCCTCGGCGAAGATCACCACGTGTTCGTCCGAGGCGGCGATCTCCTCGCGCAGCTCGAGGTTCACCGGGGGCAGAGGGTTCCCCTCGTACATGGCCTTGGCGACATCCGGGGAGGAGGCCACATCGGTCATGAACTGCTGGGCGAAGCCGGCATTGGCCGCGTTGGAGGCGACGTAGAAGGAGTTCACGCCGGCGAACGGCGCGGCATCCTCCATGCCCTCGAAGCCGGGGATGGGGGAGATGGTGAACTCGAAGCCCGCATCGCGCACGTCGGCCAGGGCCCACGGACCCGAGATCAGGTACGCGGACTTGCCCTCGGTGAACAGCGAGATGGAGTTGTCGCCGTTGATCGAGTTCTTCAGCACGCCCTGCTCGCCGAGCTCGGCGATCTTGTCCGCCGCGGCGAGGGAGCCCTCCTCGCCCACACCGAGGTCGGAGGGGTCGAGGCTTCCCTCGGAGTCCTTGCCGAACAGGTAGCCGCCGGCCGAGGTGTAGATGGGCTGCATGTGGTACGGGTCGCCCTCCTCGCCGATCGGCAGAGAGAGGATGTTCTCGGCGCCGCCGGCCTCCGCCGCGGAGATCAGCTCCTCGAAGGTGGAGGGGGCGGGGGTGTCGGTGAGGTCGTGGTTCGCGTAGAGCGCGAGGGTCTCGACCGCGTAGGGCACGCCGTAGGTCTGGCCGTCGTAGGTGACGGCCTCGATGCCGATCGGCGCGATGGTGTCGCCGACGTCCGAGGGCAGCTGCACCGGGGCGATGGAGCCGTTCTGGACCAGGTTCCCGATCCAGTCGTGGGCGCCCATGGTGACGTCCGGGCCGTTTCCGGCCTGGTTGGCGGTGATGAAGTTGTTCTGGAGCTCGTCACCGGGGACAACCTCGACGACGACCTCGATGCCGTTCTCCTCGCCCCACGCCGTGGCGGAGGGCTCGAGTGCGGGGGCCTTCTCCTCGTCGGCCCAGATCACCAGGCGGCCGGAGGAGTCGCCGCCGGCCTCGACGCTGCCACCGTCGGAGGCGCCGCCTCCGGTGGTGCCACCGGAGGACGAGTCGTCGCCGCATGCGGCGAGGACGGTCATGGAAGCTGCGAGGCCACCCAGTGCGAGGAAGCTCTTACGACGGATCTGCACGTCTTCTCCTTTGAATCGTGGTCGTTCTCGACCGTTGTCAGGTCTGTGCCTGATGGGAGCACCGTAGACCCTTAGGCCATCTGTGTGCAAGAATGTGCAAGATCTTGCAGATTACGATTGGGCCACGGTGAGGATGCCGGGGGTCCGGAGGGAGAGCGTGATGGCGCGGCTCATCGATATCGCGAAGGCTGCCGGCGTGAGCGAGGCGACCGTCTCCCGCGTGCTCAACGGGCGCTCCGGCGTGAACGAGGCGACCCGCAGGTCAGTGACGGAAGTGGCGCGCCGGATGGGGCGCGTTGTCGACGCTGGCCAGGTGGAGGACGGGCCGCTGGTCGGCGTGCTCGTCCCCGACCTCGACAACCAGGTCTTCACCTCCTGGGCCGAGCGGATCGAGGCGGAGCTGTTCGAGCGTGGCGCCTCCACACTGGTGGCGATGCGGGCGCGGACCGCCGAGCGTGAGCGAGAGATCTTGCAACGCTTTCTGCGCTGCGGCGTGGTCGGCATCATCGTGGTCTCCGGGCACCACGCCCAGGAGAGCGGCCCCCTGGACCACTACCGCGAGGTGACCGCCGCCGGGATCCCGCTGGTGCTCGTCAACGGCGTGCAGGAGGAGCTCGACGCGGCCTTCCTCTCGACGGACGACGGCCACGCGGTGCGCGCGGTGCTGAGCCACCTCCAGGAGCTCGGCCACGAGCGCGTGGGTCTGGCCGTGGGCGATGAGCACACCTGGCCGGTGCGCGAGAAGCTCCGCGCCTTCGAGGCGGTCACCGCTGACTGGGCGGAGCACCCCCAGCCGGTCTCCTTCACCGACTTCTCCTACGCGGGCGGCTATGAGGCGGCCCGAGATCTGGTCGAGCGTGGGGTCACGGCGATCGTCTGCGGCTCCGACGTGATGGCCGCCGGTGCCCTCGAAGGGGTGCGCTCCCAGGGCCTGAGCGTGCCCCGCGACGTCTCTGTGGTCGGCTACGACGACGTCTTTTGGGCCTCGCTGACCAACCCCCCGCTGACCACTGTGCGCCAGGCCGTCGGATCGCTCGCCCGGGCCGCCGTGCGCACCGCCCTCAGCGGCGGCGAGGACTCACGCCGCCCCACGCGCACCGAGGTGGTGGTGCGCCCGCAGCTGATCGTGCGCGGCTCCACGGCGGCCGCACCCGGCGGGGCCGCTAGAATGGAGCGGTGACCGCACCGAACACCACCCGCACCAGCTACGACACCGCCCAGAAGCGCAGCGACGAGATCTGGTCCACGATCGTCTCGGACCCCTCCGGCCTGCGCATGCTCACCGGCGACCGCCCCACAGGCGCGCTGCACATCGGCCATTACTTCGGCTCGCTGCGCAACCGCGTGCGACTGCAGGACGCAGGGGTGGAGACGTGGCTGATCGTCGCGGACTACCAGGTGATCACCGACCGTGAGGTCATCGGGGACATCAAGGGATCGGTCCGCGAGCTGCTGACCGACTACCTCGCGGCGGGCATCGACCCGGAGCGCTCCACGATCTTCACCCACTCCGCGGTGCCCGCGCTGAACCAGCTGATGCTGCCGTTCCTGTCGCTGGTGACCCAGCCCGAGCTCGAGCGGAACCCCACCGTCAAGACCGAGCTCGGCGCCGCCGGGAAGTCCGCCATGGGCGGGCTGCTGCTGACCTACCCGGTCCACCAGGCCGCCGACATCCTGTTCTGCCACGGCAACCTGGTCCCCGTGGGCCGGGACCAGCTGCCCCACATCGAGCAGACCAGGGTGATCGCCCGCCGCTTCAACGAGCGCTACGCCGGGGGCGAGGAGTTCTTCCCCGAGCCCGATGCGCTGCTCTCCGAGGCCCCGACCATTCTGGGCCTGGACGGCGAGCACAAGATGAGCAAGTCCCGCGGCAACACCGTGATGCTGCGCATGAGCGCCGACGAGACCCTCAAGAAGATCAAGAAGGCCAAGACCGACTCCGACCGGCAGATCACCTTCGACCCCGAGGGCCGCCCGGAGGTCGCGAACCTGCTGACCATCGCCGCGCAGTCCACCGGCCGCACCCCAGAGGACATCGCCGCGGAGATCGGTGACGCAGGCTCCGGCACCTTGAAGATCTTCACCGCAGAGGCGCTCAACGAACACCTCGCCCCGCTGCGCGCCCGCCGCGCCGAGCTCGAGCAGGATCCGGGCTACCTCTTCCAGGTGCTCCGCGCAGGCAACGAGAAGGCGAACGCCGCAGCGGAGGACACTTTGGCGAAGGTGCGGGAGTACATGGGGATGGTCTACTGAGCTGCATCTGAGCAACGCAGCGGGCGGGGCTCACCGCCCCGGCCGCTGCGGTCTCCTGGTCAGAAGCGGCTCGAGCTGCCTGCGCCGGAGAAGCCTCCCGAGGAGTAGCCCGAGGTGCTGCCTCCGCTCGAGGACGGCGGATTGCGGTGCGTCTCCAGAGCCGAGGTCGACTCGTGGTGCCAGCTTGAGTACCACAGCACGGGGCTGAGGCTCCAGAACTGATCACTTGCGGATCCGCCTGCGCTCCCGTGTTCTCGTCGATGGCGCCGCGCCCGCAGTGACGAGTACTCGTCATCTTCGGAGAAGTCGACGTCGTCGGCGGCCTCCCGCAGCACCTCGGCCTCCCCGTCGTCCTCGGCGATCTCGGCGATGTGCACGGTCTGGAGCCGCATCACCGCCGCCGAGAGCTCCCGGGTCAGGGTGTCCAGGCGCTCGAGCGCAGAGTCGGGATCGATCTGATCGGCCTCGAGCTGGGCGGTGAGGGTGTCGATCTCGCGGGCGACGTCCCCGCCGAGCTCCGTCAGCTCCGCGGCAGCCTGCCACTCCGCCTCCGACATCTCCTCCCGCTTCGCGAGAACCTCCTCGAGCCCTGAGAGGGAATCCTGCAGAGGGTCCAGCTCGCGCTGCCAGGCCGTACGCCAGTCACCTATCCGATGCAGCAGATCGGCTGCGGAGACGATGGCGTCATCGGTGTCATCCAGCCGGCTGACGGTGTTCTTGAAGTCCTTCGCGAGTCTGCGATGAGCCGAGGTGAATCCCCAGCTCCAACGGCGATGCTCCGGTGCGGGCAGCTCGGCGTGGAGCCTCCCCGCCTCCGTGAGCCCCCGCCCGTACTCCTCATGCTCCTCCAGCATGGCCTGTGCGTAGGGAGAGGCGGTGGGCATGGTGCGCGCCGCGGCATCGGTGAGCGCGCGCTTGGCCAGCACGCCCTGGTAGCGGGGGAGGGACTGATCGACGCGACGACGGGCCGCACGCCGCAGACCGACAAGGCTCACGACGGTCAGGACCGCGACGCCCAGCGCGATCGCGCCAGCGATGAGGGCGCCGGGCTTCTGCCACCAGGGCCGCTGCAGCAGGTCCGCGTACTCCTCGGCCCCGGCGAGCAGTGCTGCATTCCACTGGCCGTCCCGGGCATCCTCGGTCATCGACTCCTGCACCGCGTTGAACTCGTCCTCGCTGAGCTTCACGTCCTCACCGGCGTAGGTGCCCAGGAAGCGGCCCACCGGATCCACGGCGAGGATCACGGTCCCGTCGGCGAAGTGCTGACCGTCCGGGGAGAGCAGCTCCGGGGCCGAGGTCTGGGCATGGTCGCGCACGGTGTCGTTCAGCGCGGTGTCCTCGGAGGCGCTGTAGCCGTGCTCCGTGACGTCCAGGACCAGCACCACCAGGTCCACCTCGGTGCGGAAGTCGACCTCCGCCAGTTCGTCTTCGAGCGCAGCCTTCTGGACGGAGCCGGTGGTGTCCAGCACGGACACCGTGCTCGGTGGTACAGCGTGGGCCGGTGCCGGGACCAGGACGGAGAGCGCGAGCAGGAGCAGCGCGCACAGGGCGAGCACTCGTGGAATCGAGCGGACCCCAGCGGCCCCGGCGGCCGGGGTGCTCGCGTGCGGGACGGCGGGTACGGGCAAGAAGTCCATGGGGGCGAGCGTACGGAACGTAGGTGCTCGACCTCGTCCGACGTTGGTCGGCAGAAGCGGGGGACCTCGGTCCAGAACCTGAATGTGATCCGTGGATCTGATCCGGCGCCCGCCCGGCCACGGTCAGAACCTGCTCGAGCTCCCTGAACGGGACCGCCCGCCTGAGGACCGGCCCGCTCTGCGACCGGGGCGGGAGAATCCGGTGCGCACGCCCCTGCCGCGACCCGAGCGGAGCGAACCGGACCCTCCACGGTCCGCCTCCCGGGCACGCTGATCCGCAAGCGCGGCGTAGGACCCGCCATGCCAGAGCACGTACCACCGAACGGGGCTGATGCTCCAGAAGGTGTCCTGCTCGCCGCGGCCCGCAGCCTCTCGGGTATGGCGTCGCTCGCGCACTGAACGGTAGGGCACTGCCCCCAGCGCATCGGCACTGTCCCACAGCACGCCCTCCTCGTCGTGGTCATCGGCCAGACGGCTGATGCGCCTTGATCGGAGTTCGGCCACCTCGGCGCTCAGCTGCCGCGTGATCTCGTCGAGGCGATGCAGAGCGGCATCTGCCGTGATCTCCTCGGCGTCGAGGCGGGCGGTGAGATCGTCGAGCTCCTGCGCGATTCGCGGTCCGCGGTCCACCAGCGCCGCAGCTGCCTCGGCCTCAGCCCGCGGCATGCTCCGGGAGTGGAAGCAGTTGTCCTGCAGGGCCGCGAGCGAATCGTGCAGCGGCTCGAGCTCGTTCTCCCACTGCTCGCGCCATCCGCCTCGCAGGGTCAGCAGATCACTGGAGATCCTGACCTCGTCACCGAGTGCGTCGACCTGGGTGAGGGTCTGTGCATACTCCCTGCCGAGCTTCTGCTGCGCAGGCACCAGCCCCCAGAGCGCGCCTCGCTGCCCCGTGTCCGGGAGCTGATCGCGCAGCTGCTGGAGAGTCGTGATCCCGGCGGTGTACTCCTGATGCGCCCGGTGTGCGGAATACGCGTAGGCGGAGTCCTCGGGAAGCTCGCGTGCCGCACGGTCGGTGAGGGTGCGGGCGCTCAGCACCTGGGCATGGCGGTTATCGGCCTCATCCACGTCCTCCAGAATTCCGCGACGGAGGCGGAGCAGGTGCGTCAAGCCAGCGCCTCCGGCAAGGATCAGGACCGCGGCCAGGAGCATTCCGCCGGCCCCGCGCCACCAGGGGCGGCTCAGACGGTCGGCATAGGTCTCCGCTCCCGCGAGCAGCGCCTGCTCCCACTTCCCGGCTCGGGCGTCCTTGCGCATGGCCTGCTGCACGTCGGCAGGGCCTCCGCCGCGCAGTTCCACGTCCTGTCCGGCATAGACGCCGACAAAGCGATTCGTCGTGTCGAGGGCGAGGATCACGGTGCCCTCGGCATAGCCGACCCCATTGGAATGGAGCAGCTCCGGGGCCGTGTCCCCAGCGTAGGCCCGTACCGCGCTGTCAAGTGACCCGTCAGAGGACGGCGAGAAGCCGAGCTCCGCAACGTCCAGCACCAGCACCACCAGATGCACTTCGGTGCGGAAGTCCACCGTTGCGAGCTCAGCCTCGAGCGCGTCGGGATCCACCTCTCCGCTGAGATCTGTGACCGTCACGGTGCGGGGAGGCGCGGCCTGCGCGATGGCGGCGCCCCCGGTCATGAGGAGCGCCAGTGACAGCACGAGGGCGATGGAGAACGCCATGAGGACAGTTCGCCACTGCGCGATCCAGTGACCGGCAGCAGGCGCAAGAACAGCGACAGCGGTGGGCTGTAAGGGAGGCGCGGAAGGCATGGCCCGAGCGTAGATGACGGTCGCTCTACCCGCTCTACCCGCTCTACCCGCTCTACCCGCTCTACTTGCTCCACCTGGCCGCTCCGCCTGCTCGTTCCGCACGGCGTCGGGCACCAGAACCCCGATGTCGTGCACCAGAACCGCCTACACCGTTATGATCGGGGCAAGATCACCTTAGGGCTCGCCCGTGCGGGCCACGCAACGTCAAGGAGCAGCATGCCCATCTATGAGAACGTCTCCGAACTCGTCGGCCGCACTCCGCTGGTGAAGCTGAACCGTCTGGGAGACGAGGTCAAAGCAGTCATTGTCGCCAAGCTCGAGTTCTACAACCCCGCCAGCTCGGTCAAGGACCGCATCGGTGTCGCCATGATCGACGCCGCGGAGAAGTCTGGCCAGCTGCAGCCCGGCGGCACCATCGTCGAGGCCACCAGCGGCAACACCGGCATCGCCCTGGCCATGATCGGCAGCTCGCGCGGCTACAAGGTCATCCTCACGATGCCCGAGTCGATGTCCAAGGAGCGGCGCATGCTGCTGCGCGCCTACGGAGCCGAGCTGATCCTCACCGAGGCGCCCAAGGGCATGAAGGGCGCGGTCGAGAAGGCCGAGGAGATCGCTGCCGAGACCGGCGCGGTCCAGGTCCGCCAGTTCGACAACCCCGCCAACGTCGAGGTCCACCGCCGCACCACCGCGGAGGAGATCTGGAACGACACCGACGGCACCGTCGACGCCGTGGTCGCCGGCATCGGCACCGGCGGCACCATCAGCGGCGTCGGCCAGGTGCTCAAGGAGCGCAAGCCCGAGGTGAAGATCTTCGCCGTCGAGCCCGAGGAGTCCGCTATCCTCAACGGCGGCCAGCCCGGCCCCCACAAGATCCAGGGCCTCGGCGCGAACTTCGTGCCCAGCATCCTGGACCGTGAGATCTACGACGAGGTTATCGACATCGACGCGGAGACCTCCATGGCCCGCGCCCGCTCCGTGGCCCGCACCGAGGGCCTGCTGGTGGGTATCTCCTCCGGTGCCGCCATCGAAGCGGCCGTCCGCGTCGGCTCCCGCGAGGAGTTCGCCGGGAAGACCATCGTCGTGGTGGTGCCCTCCTTCGGCGAGCGCTACCTCTCCACTCCGCTGTACGCCGAGCTCGCGGACTGAACGCGGACACGATCATGGCGAAGAGCCCGCTGGATCGGGTGATGAACGTCGTCGCGAGCGTCCGAGAGGACCTCGCGGCGGCGCATCGCCGTGACCCCGCCGCGACCGATGACCTGTCGATCATGCTGACCTCACCGGGGCTGCACGCGATCTGGACCCATCGGCTCGCGCATCGCCTCTGGGCCCGTGGTGCGAAACTGCCCGCGCTGGTCCTCTCCCAGGGGGCTCGCTCGCTGACCGGGGTGGAGATCCATCCCGGCGCGACGATCGGGCGCCGTTTCTTCATCGACCACGGGATGGGCGTGGTGGTGGGGGAGACCGCCGAAGTGGGTGACGACGTCATGCTCTACCACGGGGTCACCCTCGGAGGCCGGTCGATGGAGCGCGTCAAGCGCCACCCCACGGTCGGCAACGGTGTGACCATCGGTGCCGGCGCCCGGGTGCTCGGTCCGGTGGTCATCGGCGAGGCCGCCCAGATCGGGGCCAACGCGGTGGTCGTCAAGGACGTCCCCGCCCAGGCCACCGCCATCGGCATCCCGGCGACAGTACGCACCGGGGCCGCCCACCCCGAGGAGCAGATGGACCCCGCGATCTGGATCTGAGGCCCGATCTGCTCGGGCTCGGAACCTGTCAGCTCAGGTGCCTCGGATCAGATCCGGGTGCCTCAGATCAGATGCGGCGCGCCTCAGATCGGACCCGAGTTCCTCAGACGGAGAACGGGTCCAGGAAGGACGTCCCGCCCACCTGATGCCGGCGACGCTCCCAGTCCGGCAGCACCTCATGGGCGTCCTCGGCGAGGACATGGTCGAAGAGCGTGCTGGAGCCGACCGGCGGGTCGATGTCGATCAGCACCGTCGTCGCGCCGTGCGCCGCTGCCAGCGGTGCCAGCTGCGCGGAGGGGAACACGACCCCGCTGGTCCCGACGACGACGAACAGATCGGCGCGCTTCGCCAGCCGCATCGCGAGCTCGAGAGCGCCCTGCGGGAGCTGCTCGTCGAAGAGCACGACATCGGGCCGCGGCGGAGCCCCGCACTGAGGGCAGGTCGCGGGCACGCCGTGGTCCGTGGGTCGGGAGCCGTCCCCGGGCTTCAGCAGCGTCCTCCAGGTGCAGTGCTCGTTCAGGCACACTGCGCGCAGGGCGCTGCCGTGCAGCTCGGCGACCACCTCGCTGCCCGCAGCTTGATGCAGGCCGTCGATGTTCTGTGTGATCACCGGGGCACCCAGGCGGGCGATCGCTCGATGCCCGGGCGTGGGGCCGTGCTCGAGCGCGATCCGCGCCATCCGCCCCCACACCCGCCACAGCTGGGGCAGCGAGCCCGGGAGCAGCTCGGCGTGCATCGCCTGCTCAGTCTCGGGTTCGAGCGCCCAGAGGCCGTTCGGCCCCCGGAACGTGCCGAGCCCCGTGCGGGCGCTGATCCCGGAGCCGGTGAGGAAGACGATCTCCTGATGCTCAGGCCCGGGCGCGAAGCGGCCGGCTGCGCTCACCACTCCTCGTGCTCGCGGGAGTCCCAGGCGGCGTCCTCTCCCAGATCGAGGGTGGCCAGCAGGGTGCGGTCCTCGTCATCGAGCCGGATCGCGTCGAGGGTCGCGTTGGCCTGCTGACGCTCGGGATTCTGCGACTTGGGGATCACCACGATGTCCTGATCGATCGCCCAGCGCAGCGAGACCTGTGAGGGCTCGACACCATGCTTGGTCGCGACCTTCTGCAGCGCGAACTGCGCGGAGAGCCCGTCGCGGCCGCCCAGCGGCCCCCAGGCCTGTGTGACGATGCCGTGCTCGCGGTGGAAGGCGACCGCTTCCGTGCGGGCCAGGGCGGGGGAGAGCTGGATCTGATTCACCTCGGGAGTCACCCCGGTGGCGTCGATCAGCTCCTGCAGCTGCTCCGGGCGGAAGTTCGAGACCCCGATGTGCAGGGCCTTCCCCTCCTCCTTCAGGTCGATCAGGGTGCGCCAGGTGTCCAGGGCCAGCCCGCGGGAGGGGTTCGGCCAATGGATGAGCACCAGCGCGGCACGCTCGAGACCCAGTCGGCGCAGCGAGCCGAGGTATCCCTCGCGGGCTGCCTCGCGGCCCTGGTCCCCGCCGGCGATCTTGGTGGTCACCAGCGCTTCGTCGGGGTCGACGCCGCTGTCCCGCAGCCCCTGCCCGACGGCGGCCTCGTTGCCGTACTGGGCCGCCGAATCGATGAGGCGGTATCCCGAGCGCAGCGCCGAGCCGATCGCGCGGGCACCCTCGACACCCTTCATGCTGGAGGTGCCGAACCCGATCAGCGGGAACGCGGTGCCGTCGGCGAGAGTCGTGGTGGGGATGGACAGCGCGGAAGCGGTCACAGGTTCCTCCTGAGGCAAGAGCAGATGCGGACCCCGCCAGCGTAGCCATCGCCAGGCGGGATGTGCACACCGGGTCGCCGGGAGAGGGTGGTGCGCACACCGCGGCAACCGGCCGGTGTGCCGTGCTCTGCTAACGTGCTCGCACCGCCGACAGGACGTGCGCTCACTGCAGAGGGCACTCAGGTGACGAACCGAGGAGTTCATATGGCAGTGTCAGCAGAGCTCCCGATCGGGGTGCACGACGAGATCTCGCCGCTGCGCCGCGTGATCGTGCACGAGCCGGGCGCCGAGCTCGAACGACTGACCCCCGACTCCCGCGAAGGGCTGCTGTTCGACGAGGTGCTCTGGCTCGACCGGGCCCGGGCCCAGCATCGGCAGTTCAGTGACCTGCTGCGCGGGGAGGGCGTCGAGGTGCTCGAGCTGACCCGACTGCTCACCGACCTGCTGGACGATCCCGCCCTGCGCCGGGAGCTGCTGCATCGCGCCCTGGACCCGGCGGTGCTCGGGGACATCGCCGTGCAGGACCTCCACGAAGCCCTCGCCGACCTCGCGCCCGGGCCGCTGATCGAGGTGCTCATCGGGGGCATCACCGTCGGCGAGCTCGACGCCCTCGGGGTGAGCCCCCGTTCGATCGCCCTGCACCGAGCGGGGAAGGAGCACCTGGTCCTGGACCCGCTGCCCAACCACATGTTCACCCGAGATTCCTCTGCCTGGATCGGGGACGTCGTCTCCGTCAGCCCGATGCGCCATCCCGCCAGGCGCCGCGAGAGCCTGCACCTGGAGCTGATCTACCGCCATCATCCGCAGTTCGCAGGCGCCGCCGCACCCCGGCGCATCGTCGGCCGGGACGGCGCCGGCGCAGCGACGGCCGAGGGAGGCGACGTGATGATGCTGTCGCCGCAGGTAGTCGCCGTCGGCATGTCCGAGCGCACCAGCGCGGTCGGCGTTGAACGGCTCGCGGCGGATCTGCTGGCCGACGGGTCGGTGGAACGGGTGGTCGCGGTCGCCCTGCCGCACCGCCGTTCGATGATGCATCTGGACACCGTCACGACCGTCGTGGACGAGGAGTCAATGCTGCGCTTCGGTTCGCTCGAGCCGCTGGAGACCTTCGAGATCGAGCGCCCGGGGGAGCGGCTGGTCTCGAGGGCCAGGCCGGCCGACGAGATGGACCAGGTGCTCGCGCGCGGACTCGGCGTCCCCTCGCTGCGGGTGCTCACCCCGCCGCTGGACGCCTACGCCGCCGCGCGTGAGCAATGGGACGACGGCTGCAACGTGCTTGCCCTCGCTCCGGGAAAGGTGGTCGCCTACGAGCGTGCCGCGGCCACCAACGAGTACCTTCGCGGCCAGGGGGTCGAGGTGCTCGAGTTCGCCGGGGACGAGCTGGGACGCGGGCGTGGCGGTCCGCGCTGCATGAGCTGCCCGGTCGCCCGCGACTGAGCCCGCAGCGCCGAGCCGGGAACCTCAGCGCCGAGCCGGGAACCGCAGCGCCGAGCCGGGAACCTCAGCGCCGAGCCGGGAACCTCAGCAGCGAGCCGGGAAGCTCAGCGGCGCGTTGGGGGCGGCGGGTCGGCCGCGGTCTGCAAGGGCTGGGCGTACTCCGGCAGCGGCACGCTCAGCGCACGCTCGAGAAGCAGCTGCTGGGCACCGAACTCCTCGAGCCCCTTGCGCACGGTGAAGCCGAGCTTGCGCAGCAGCTCCACGCTGCGCTTGTTGCGGGTCTGGCTGATGGCGATGACGTGTTCGTCCTCGAGCTCCTGGCGGGCCCAGTCCAGCAGGGCGATGCAGGACTCCGCCGCGAAGCCCTGACCCGTCCACTCCGGCAGCAGCGCATAGGAGATCTCGAGCTCGCCGCGGTCGTAACCGAGCGAGATCGATCCGATCATGGTGTCGTCCTCGGCGAGCGCGAGCGCCCAGCGTCCCCAGGTCAGCCCCAGTGGTGACAGCTCCAATGCCTGTCGCGAGGCGTAGTCGACCGCTCCGCCGAGGTACTCCCGGGTGACGGGATCGGTCATCAGGCGGATCAGCGCTGCGCGATCAGCGTCGCCTGGTGGCCGGATCACCAGCCGTGGGCTGTGGATCCGTACCGGCCACTCTGTCGTGCCTTCCGTTGTCACGCACCCCACGGTACTAGGTACTCGGGACAGGTCGAGGGTCGTTGGGCCCCTGGCCCGAACTCGTGCCGGACCCATGGACCGATCCACGAACCGATCCACGAATCGATCTACGGACCGATCCACGGCCCGCTCTCAGGCTGAATCTCGCGCCGGATCCGCGGCCCGATGCCCGGCGACCGAAGTGCCTGCACCTGCGTCGCGGTGGCCGCGCGGGCGGTATGGTGAGCCTGCGACACAGCGACGTGGCGCACTGGTCGGTGCGGCATGTGCTGTGCCCGGCAGATTCGGTGCCGCCCGTGCCGCGAGAGTGCCGCGTGAGGCAGATCAGGACGCAGACGGTGGGAGCGCAAGCCTCCCCGGGACGAGTAAGGAGCACCATGGCTGAGCAGGACCTGCGCAGCACCGCCCTCGAGGCGGTCCACGAGTCGCTCGGTGCGACGTTCACGGATTTCGCGGGCTGGCGCATGCCGGTCCGGTACAACTCGGACCTTGCCGAGCACAAGGCCGTGCGGGAGAGCGCCGGTCTCTTCGACCTCAGCCATATGGGCGAGATCCATCTGCGCGGGCCCCAGGCCGCTGAGGCCCTGGACCATGCGCTCGCCGGGAAGATGTCGGCGATGTCGGTGGGGCGCGCGAAGTATTCGCTGCTGCTGACCGAAGACGGCGGTGTGATCGACGACGTCATCACCTACCGTTTCTCCGACGAGCACTTCCTGGTGGTCGCCAACGCCTCCAACGCCGAGGTCGACGCCGCCGAGCTGCTCGCCCGGGCGGAGGGCTTCGACGTCGAGGTCGACGACGACTCCTCCCGGACCTCGCTGATCGCCGTCCAGGGCCCCCAGAGCGAGCAGATCCTGCTGGATGCGCTGCTCGGCGCGGACAGCGGGGTTGAAGGACTCTCGGCCGAGGACCTCACCGAGATGAAGAACTATCGCTTCGCCGAAGCCACCTATCGCGGGGAGTCGATGCTGATCGCCCGCACCGGATACACCGGCGAGGACGGCTTCGAGCTCTACATCCCGAACGACCAGGCCGCGGAGCTGTGGAAGCTGCTCACCGCCGTCGGCGGGGACCGCCTCACCCCCTGTGGCCTCGCCTGCCGCGACACCCTGCGCCTCGAGGCCGGGATGCCGCTGTACGGCAACGAGCTCGGCCGGGACCTGTACCCCGCGCAGTCGGGCATGGCGCGCGTCGTCGCCCTGAAGTCGAAGGAGGACTTCGTCGGCCGCGCGGGGATCGAGGCGGCGGATCTGACCGACCGTCCGGTCCTGGTGGGCCTGGTCGCGGAGGGCCGCCGTGCCGCACGCGCCGGCGCGCAGGTGCGCGACGCGGAGGGACGAGACGTCGGGGCGATCACCTCCGGTGCGCTGTCCCCGACCCTCGGCCACCCCATCGCGATGGGCTTCGTGCGCACCAGCGTCGCCGAGGCTGGCACCGAGCTGATCGTCGATGTCCGCGGCAAGGACCTTCCGGTCCGTGTCGTCGAGATGCCCTTCTACCGTCGCGACTGAGCTGCGACTGAACAGCGACTGGTCTTCCGCCGGGACCGACCTTCCGCCGGGACCGATCTCATGCCGGGCCGACCTCCCGCCGGCCCTGCTGCTCTTGAACCCACCCGAGTTTCCCCCCAACCCCTCTCCGGAAGGACTGATCCCATGTCCGCAGAACTCCTCTACAGCAAGGACCACGAGTGGGTCCGCGTCGAGTCCGATGGCGTGGCCGTCATCGGCGTGACCGACTACGCCGCCGAGCAGCTCGGCGACGTGGTCTACGTCGACCTGCCCGAGGTGGACGGCGAGATCACCGCCGGCACCGAGATGGGCGAGATCGAATCGACCAAATCCGTCTCTGACCTGTTCTCCCCGATCAGCGGCACGGTCACCGAGATCAACGACGCCGTCGTGGACACGCCCGAGCTGGTCAACTCCTCGCCCTTCGACGAGGGCTGGCTGATCAAGGCCAGCTACGAGGCGCTGCCCGACGATCTGCTGAGCGCCGAGGACTACAAGGCATTCACCGAGGCCTGAGCGTCGCGGAGGCGGCGGCCGCTGGGCAGCCGCCTCCTGCCGGTGCCGCGCACCGCTGCGCGGACGGCTCCATCCATCCAGAACCGCACGCAACATCCAGGGGCACTCCTTCATGACCGCATCGCCTGCGCATGCTCACGACTCCTTCGTCCGCCGCCACGTCGGCACCGATCCCGACGCGCAGCGTCACATGCTCGAGGTCCTGGGCTATGAGTCCCTCGACGAGATGCTGACCGCTGCGGTGCCGAGCACGATCCTGCTGGACCAGTCCGAGGGCCCCCGGAGCGTCAGCTCCGTGGTCCCCGCCGGCGTCACCGAGCCCGCCGCACTGGTCGAGCTGCAGGCTCTCGCCGACCGCAACACGGTCCACCGCTCGCTGATCGGGCTGGGCTACTACGACACCCACACCCCCGCCGTGATCCAGCGCAACGTGCTGGAGAACCCTGCCTGGTACACCGCCTACACCCCGTACCAGCCCGAGATCTCACAGGGCCGCCTCGAGGCGCTGCTGACCTTCCAGACCATGATCTGCGATCTGACCGGGATGGACCTCTCCAACGCCTCCACCCTCGATGAGGCGACCTCCGCCGCCGAGGCGATGCTGCTCGCCCGCCGCCACGTCAAGCGCAACGGCAACGTCTTCCTGGTCGACGCCGACACCCTCCCCGCCACCAAGGCGGTGCTCCAGGGCCGTGCCGACGGGCTCGGCATCGAGCTGCGCGAGGTCGACTTCGCCCGCGAAGGAGCCCCCGAGGGCGAGTACTTCGGCGCCTTCCTCCAGTACCCGGGCGCCTCCGGCCGGGTATGGGACCCCCGCGACGTCATCGCCGAGGTGAAGTCCACCAAGGCGATCGCGATCGTCTCCGCCGATCTGCTGGCCCTGACCATGCTCGCCTCCCCGGGCTCGCTCGGGGCGGACGTCACCGTCGGCACCTCCCAGCGCTTCGGCATCCCGCTCGGCTTCGGCGGCCCGCACGCCGGTTTCGTCGCCGTGCGCAAGGGCCTCGAGCGCCAGCTGCCGGGACGCCTCGTGGGCGTCTCGAAGGACGCCGACGGCAACCCCGCCTACCGGCTCTCCCTGCAGACCCGCGAGCAGCACATCCGCCGCGAGAAGGCCACCAGCGCGATCACCACCGCGCAGGTGCTGCTGGCCGTGATGGCCGCAATGTATGCCGTCTATCACGGCCCCGAGGGACTGACCCGCATCGGCCGCACCGTCGCCGACCGCACCGCAGTCCTCGCGGACCTGCTGCGCCGCAGCGGCTTCGAGCTCGTCGGAGACAGCTTCTTCGACACCCTCGAGGTGCGGGCCACCGGTATCGCGGGCGCTGTGGCGGAGTCCCTGAAGGACGCCGGCTTCCTCGTGCACACCGTGGGCGATGACCTCGTGCACCTCTCGCTCGACGAGACCACCACCGTCGCGGACCTCGAGGCGATCGCCGCCGCCTTCGCCCCCCATGCGCCGACCCCCGGTCAGGAGCTCGCCGAGGTCGACTCCGGCAACGGCTGGGACGGCCTGGTGCGCGAGGACCCCTTCCTCCAGCACCCGGTGTTCTCCTCCTTCCGCTCCGAGACCGCGATGATGCGCTACCTGCGCCGCCTCGCGGACCGTGACTTCGCCCTGGACCGGGGGATGATTCCGCTGGGCTCGTGCACCATGAAGCTCAACGCCGCCACCGAGATGGCCGGCATCACCTGGGCGGGCTTCAACGCCCTGCACCCCTTCGCTCCCCGCGAGGACGTGACCGGCTACCTCGAGCTGATCACCCAGCTCGAGACCTGGCTCGCGGACCTCACCGGCTACGACACCGTCTCCCTGCAGCCCAACGCCGGCTCGCAGGGCGAGTTCGCGGGCCTGCTCGCGATCCGTGCCTACCACGCCTCGCGCGGCGAGAGCAGCCGTGAGGTGTGCCTGGTGCCGAGCTCCGCGCACGGCACCAACGCCGCCTCCGCCGTCATCGCCGGCCTGCGCGTGGTGGTCGTCGCCTCCGATGCCCGCGGCAACATCGATCTCGATGACCTCAAGCAGAAGATCAAGGATCACGGCGACGAGCTCGCCGCGATCATGATCACCTACCCCTCCACCCACGGTGTCTACGAGGAGGAGGTGCGCACCGTCTGCGAGCTGGTCCACGACGCCGGCGGTCAGGTCTACGTCGACGGCGCGAACCTCAACGCCCTGCTGCAGGTGGCGCGCCCCGGCGAGTTCGGCGGGGACGTCTCCCACCTGAACCTGCACAAGACCTTCTGCATCCCTCACGGCGGCGGCGGCCCCGGGGTCGGGCCGGTCGCGGCGAAGGCGCACCTGGCGCCCTTCCTGCCCGGCCATCCCGCCATGCAGCAGATCGAGCACCCGGTGGTCGGTCAGGGCGAGCAGCCCCATGGCGGTGCCCCGGTCTCCCAGGCGCCCTACGGGTCCCCCTCGATCCTGCCGATCACCTGGACCTATATCCGGCTGATGGGCCCGGACGGGCTGCGCCACGCGACGGCCTCGGCGGTGCTTGCGGCGAACTACATGGCGCGCCGCCTCTCCGAGTCCTACGAGATCCTCTACACCGGGGAGAACGGTCTGGTGGCCCACGAGTGCATCGTGGACCTGCGCCCGTTCACCGCTCGCACCGGGATCTCCGTGGACGACGTCGCCAAGCGGCTCATCGACTACGGCTTCCATGCTCCGACCATGTCCTTCCCCGTGGCGGGCACGCTGATGGTGGAGCCGACGGAGTCCGAGGACCTCGCCGAGATCGACCGCTTCGTCGACGCGATGCTGATGATCGCGAAGGAGGCCGAGGAGGTCCTGGCCGGTACCTGGCCCGCCGAGGACAACCCGTTGGTCAACGCCCCGCACACCGCGGCGTCGGTCGTCACGGGGGAGTGGACCCACCCGTACTCCCGCGAGGTCGCCGTCTACCCCGGCAGCTGGACCGCGCTCGAGGACGACTCCGTCCACGACAGCGCCCAGATGCGGATCCAGTCGAAGTACTGGCCGCCGGTGCGCCGCGTCGAGCAGGCCTACGGCGACCGCAACCTGGTCCCGACCTGGCCGCGTGACTGAGCCGGGCCCGACTTGGCCGCGTGACTGAGCCGGGCCTGGCCTGGCTGCGTGACTGAGCCCGGGCCGGACCGCCCGGTGGGCCCCGCCGATATGAACAGCTGTGACGCCCCGGTTTCCGACCGGGGCGTCATTGCTCCTAGGCTCTGTGCATGACCGAGATCCTCACCACCCATGCCGGCTCCCTCCCTCGCAGCCCCGAGCTGATCGCGGCCAATGCGCAACGCCCCGTCGGCGCCGACGGACTGACCCCCGAACCCACCGCCGAGTTCCGCGAGGTGCTGCGCCAGGCTGTGGTGGACGTGGTGGCGAAGCAGCGCGAGATCGGCATCGCGATCCCCAACGACGGCGAGTACGGGCACCTGATGGGCTCGGCCGTGAACTACGGCTCCTGGTGGTCGTACATCTTCGACCGCGTCAGCGGTCTGGAGCTGACCGGCAGCGACCACTTCTCCGCCGAACCGGTCCGCTCGAGCCCGGGCGACGTGCGCCTGACCACCTTCCCCGATCGTCGCGACTGGACCACCTTCGCCGAGGCATACCAGGATCCGAGCTCCGGCATCACCGTCGGCGCGCAGACCACGTTCCCCGCGGCCACCGGCCCGGTCTCGTTCTCCGACGTCGGCCGCGAGCTCGTCGACCAGGACGCCAGGAACATCCGGGCGGCGCTCAAGGCCGCTGGGTACGAGCACGGCTTCCTCAACTCCCTCTCGCCGGGCTCCGGCAGCCGCATCGTCGATGATCACTACGGCGACGAGGACGCCTTCCTCGACGCCTGGGTCGACGTGATGCGCCCCGAATACGAGGCGATCGCCGCCGCCGGACTCACCGTGCAGGTCGACGACCCGTCGATCGCCGAGAACTGGGACCAGATCAACCCCGAGCCGAGCGTCGAGGACTACCTCACCTTCACCCGCAAGCGAGTCGACGCGGTGAACCGCGCCCTGGTGAACGTGCCCACCGAGCAGACCCGTTTCCATCTCTGCTGGGGCTCCTGGCACGGCCCGCACACCACCGACATCGAGTTCCGCCACATCGCCCCGCTGCTGCTGGAGATCGACGCGAAGTACTACAGTTTCGAGGCGGCGAACGTGCGCCATGAGCACGAGTGGACCGTGTGGCAGGACCTCGAGCTGCCCGCCGACAAGGTGCTCGTGCCCGGCATCGTCTCGCACGCCACCAACGTGGTCGAGCACCCCGAACTGGTCGCGCAGCGTCTCGAGCGCTTCGCGAAGATCGTCGGCCCCGAGCGCGTGATCGGCTCGACCGACTGCGGTCTCGGCGGGCGCATCCATCCGCAGATCGCCTGGGCGAAGCTCGAGTCGCTGGTGGAGGGCGCGAAGCTCGCCTCGCAGCGTCTCTGACCCGGATCGCGCCAGCGGTCGCACCCGGCCCCATCTGGCGGCCGCCCCCTGCCCCCGTCGGGCGGCTGCCCTCTGCACGATCGGGCGGCGGCCGCCCGCATGATCAGGCCGCGGCCGCTGCTCCACCGGGCGGCGGCCACTGTTCCACCGGGCTTTCGGCCGCAGACGTGGACCAAGTGTTCATGCGGACCAAGTGTTCATCCAGATGTCACGCGTCCATCGCGCGGAGGACCAGCACCAGGAGCATCATCGATGGCGTGAGGATTCTCTTCGTCTCCGAATCATTCCTTCCGCACATGAACGGGGTCACGGGCTCCGTGCTCCGCGTCGTGGACCACTTCGCCGCCACGGGTGACGATCTCGGGATCATCGCCCCTCAGTGGCCGGGAGCGGACAAGCACCTGCGCACCGCCTGCGGTCGACGGGTGAGGGTGCGCCGCGTCGCCTCGGCCCCGATGCCCGGCTATTCGGAGGTGCGGATCGCCGCCACCAGTGCCGCTGCGCTGCGGCGGCGGATCGACGAGTTCCAGCCCGATGTCATCCACCTCGCTTCACCGATGATCCTCGGCGGCCGGGCCGTGGTCGCCGCCCAGAAGGCAGGCGTGCCCACCGTCGCCGTCTATCAGACCGACATCCCCGGATACACCGCCCGGTACGGGATGCCGTTCCTGGAGAACGCCACCTGGCAGCTGCTGCGCGACGTCCACAACCGCGCGACCGTGAACCTCGCCCCCTCGACCGCGACCCGGGACCAGCTCCTCCAGCACGGCATCGAACGGGTGGACCTCTGGCGGCGCGGCGTGGACACCACCCTGTTCTCGCCGGAGCTGAGCAGCCCGTCGCTGCGGGCGAGATATGCACGGCCGGACGAGAAGCTCGTGATCTACGTGGGCCGGCTCGCGGCCGAGAAGCAGGTCCAGGATCTCAAGGTCATCCATGACATGCCCGGCGTGCGACTGCTGATCGTGGGGGAGGGGCCCGAGGGGGAGTCGCTGCGCCGGCTCATGCCCCGGGCGCGCTTCGCCGGATTCCGCACCGGCACCGACCTCGCCGCCCACCTCGCCAGCGCCGACCTGTTCATCCACCCCGGTGAGCTCGAGACCTTCGGCCAGACCCTCCAGGAGGCCATGGCCTCCGGCCTGCCGGTGATCGCCCCGCGGCGCGGAGGGCCGGTGGACCTCGTCGCCCCCAGCCGCACCGGCTGGCTCTATTCCCCGGGCATGCTCGACGAGCTGAGAGAGCACGCGAGCGATCTGCTCTTCGACGATGCGAAACGCCAGGCCTTCGGCCGAGCGGCCGAGGAGTCCGTGCGCAAGCGGACCTGGCCGGTGCTCGCCGAGCAGCTGCGCGGCTACTACCTGCAGGCGATCGAGCAGCACCGACAGGTCGACGCCCTGCTCTGATCCCGGCTTCCCTCGGCTCCGTCCCGTCCCCCGTCACAAACCTGCTGTCACATTCCGCCACATAGTTCGCCCGCGATGCCGCCGGCGCGATGAACTGGGTCCAGTCGTCGACCGACGGCCCGGAACATCGCTCCTCTGCGGAAGGGACAACATCATGGCGCAGCGCACTCGTCGCCCGCTCATCGGCGTGACCGCGGGGACCCGCACGATGATGTCCGGCGCCTGGGCGGGCCATGATGCCGTGGCGGTCAACGAGCAGTACGTGCGTGCCCTGCGGGAAGCCGGTGCGCGACCCGTGATCATCGCCCCGCAGGACGAATGGAGCGACGAAGAGATCGCCGAGCTGGACGGCCTCGTTCTCACCGGCGGCACCGATCTCGATCCCACCGCCTGGGGCGAGGAGTCGCTCGCCACCGACATGACCCCAGACCCGGAGCGGGACGCCTTCGAGACGGCGCTGTACCGTGCCGCCCGACGCAATGACGTGCCGGTGCTCGGGATCTGCCGTGGCCTGCAGGTCATCGTCATCGCCGAGGGCGGGGAGCTCCACCGTCACCTGCCGACGGACCTGCCCGCCCATCCCACGACAGGTCTCGAGCCCAACCGCGTCGAGGCGCAGCTCGATGCGGCCAGCGACCTCGCCCTCGCGCTCGGCACCCGCGCCGAGGTCACTGCCTTCCACCACCAGGGGATCCGCACCGTCCGCGGCGATCTGCGGATCGTGGCCCGCCACGACAGCGGCCTGGCCCTCGCGGTCGAGGCGGAGCACGGATCGAGCGTGCTCGGCGTGCAGTGGCACCCCGAGATCGACGGCGAGGCGGGGCGCAGCATCTTCGAGAGCCTGCTCACGGCGATCCGCCACCGCGACACGGCCACGGTCACACCCTCCCTGGTCTAAGATGGGCAACGGTCGTCCGAGCCCCGTGTCGGACGCAGAGATCGGTGACACAGAGGAAGAGGCAGCATGAGCAACCAGCATGTCGCGGACGCGACCGATGCGCAGACGCATCAGGACGAGAACGTGACCTCGAAGGGCAACAACATCGTCCTATCGGTGGTGCTCTTCATCGTGCTCTTCGGGCTGTTCGCCGCCGGGCTCTACATGATGTCGATGATGCCGATGACCGAGCCCTCGGTCGGCCTCTTCGTCGGCGGCCTCGCGCTGTGCATGGTCGCGCTGTACGGCACCTTCGATCTGGTGCCGCGCTTCCTCTCCTGAGCTCCCCTGAAATTCCTCGTGCCCGGCGCCTCACGGCGGCCGGGCACGAGTCATTTCTGGCGGGAATCGCCGGCAGGGATGCTGTTCGAGGCGCGCCGCTCAGGCTATGGGGTGCGTCGTCTCCAGTCGCACGATCGATTCCAACGCCACCACGATCATGTCCTCGAAGGTCTCCTGACGTTCCTGCGCGCTCGTCTCCTCCCCGGTGAGGAGGTGATCCGAGACGGTGCAGAGAGCGAGCGCGCGGCGAGAGAACTGCGCGGCGAGGGTGTACAGAGCAGCAGCCTCCATCTCCACCCCGAGCACCCCGTATCCCGCCAGGATGCGGGTGGTCTCCGGATCAGGTGAGTAGAACTGGTCGGCGGAGTAGAGTCCGCCGGCGACCAGCGGCAGCATGCGGTCCTCGGCGATCTCGGCCGCAATCCGGGCCAGCGTGAAATCCGCGGCCGGAGCGAAGGAGACATAGCGGAAGCGCGGCACGTTCATCGCGGAATCCGTCGAGGCGGCCACGCCCAGGATCACGTCCCTCACGTTCACCGCCCCCGAGAGCGCGCCGCAGGTGCCGACTCGGATGATGGTCTGCACGTCGTAGTCGTCGAAGAGCTCCTGGGCATAGATCGCCATCGACGGCTGGCCCATGCCGGAACCCTGCGCGGAGACCCGGATCCCGCGGTAGGTGCCGGTGAAGCCCAGCATCCCCCGCACGTCGTTGTACTGGACGGGATCCTCGAGGAAGGTCTCGGCGATCCAGCGGGCGCGATAAGGATCCCCGGGCATCAGGACGTACGGGGCGATCTGGCCGGGGGAGGCACCGATGTGTGTCGACATGTTGCCAGCGTACGGCGCGGGTACGGCCCGGTGACGGAACGCAGAGCGGAACGCAGAGAAGGGCACGGTATGCCGGAAGCGGTGACCTGATCGCCACCCGTGGTGTGTTCCGGCGCGGTATGGCGCAGAATAGATGACCGTGAACGCTCACGATCCTCTGCTCGCCGCCTCTGCGCGCCCCGCCGTGCCGGCGTCGGTGCGACGAGCCCGCTGGGCCGTCTCCCTGATCTTCTTCCTCAACGGCGCTTCCTTCTGCGCGATCCTGCCCCGGTACCCGGAACTGGTGGAATCGATCGGGCTGAGCAACACCGCCTTCGGCCTCGCCATCGGCATCGGCCCTCTCGGTGGATTGCTGGCTGGCCTGTTCGCCGCCCGCCTGATGTCCCGCTTCGGCTCCGCCCGGGTGAGCGTGGTGCTGCAGGTGCTCGCATCTGTCTCGCATCTGGCGGTCTACGTCTCCGGGTCCTGGCTCTGGCTGACCTGCTCGCTGCTGCTGGCGACAGCAGCCGATGCGATCACGGACATCGCGATGAACGCCCATGGCATGCGGGTCGAGCGGCGCTATCGCCGCTCGATCATGAACAGCTACCACGGCTGGTGGTCGCTCGGAGCGGTGGTCGGCGGCCTGCTCGGCGCCGCCTGCGCACAGCTCGGCCTGCCGCTGTGGATCCAGGGAATCATCGGCATGATCGTGTTCGGCCTCCTCGCTGCCGCCTCGCTGCGCTTCATGCTGCCGGGCCCGGACAGCACCGAGCGCACGCCGGTCGCCTCCCCGTCGGCGTCCTCCGCCACAGAGGTTCCCGATGCGGCACCGACCGGCTTCCGCCTGGCCGGGATGAGCTTGCGAGCGCTCGGCCTGGTGACTGCACTGGGCATGGTCCTGGTGTTCGCGGGCTCCACCGAAGACGCCGGCAGCACCTGGGGTGCTCTGTTCATGCAGGACACGTTCGCGGCCACGCCCTTCCTGGCAGGTATGGCGTTCGTGGCCCTGCAGGGGGCGCAGACGATCGGCCGCTTCACCGGCGATGCCGTGGTGGACCGCCTGGGGGACCGGACGACCGCGCGGCTCGGTGGTGTGATCGCCATGGTGGGGATGAGCTTCGCCCTGCTGCTGCCCTCGCCGGTGACCGCGGTGATCGGCTTCGCCGCAGCAGGGTGGGGCGTGGCGACCCTCTTCCCCGCTGCCTATCGCGCTGCGGATGACCTTCCCGGGGTGCCCCATGGAGTCGGGATCACCGTGGTCGGCTGGTTCGCCCGCCTGGGATTCTTCCTCACCCCGCCATTGATCGGGGTGCTCGCCGACGCGATGACCCTGCGCTATGCCCTGTGGATGGTCCCGCTCTACGCCGTCGGGATCCTGCTGTTCTCCAGGGTGCTCAGCACTCGGAGCGTGAAGGCGGGTCACTGACGCTGATCGGCAGGGCAGGGCAGGGCGGGGCAGGGCAGACTAGAGCGCCGAGCCGGGCCCTCGGGACGCACGCGCACCCGGGACGCCCACATCGGGGCACGCGCGCCGGGCCGCACCCGCAGCCCCGCCGCGCCCGCCCTCGGTCAGAAGCGGCTGCTGTCCCCGGCACCTTCGCGGGCGATCACCAGGTCTCCGCCCGAGAGATCCACGACCGTGGTCGGCTCGATCCCGACCTCCCCGGAGTCGATGATCGCGTCCACCTGCTCGCCGAGAAGATCCTGGACCACCCAGGCCTCAGAGGGCGGATCCTCCTGCCCAGGCAGCAGCAGCGTCGAGGAGGCGATCGGCTCGCCGAGCGCCTCCACCAGCGCATGGGCCACGCGATGGTCCGGGATCCGCACCCCGACCGTGTGCTTCTTCGGATGGGCGAGCCTGCGCGGCACTTCTTTCGTGGCGGGGAGGATGAAGGTGTAGGCCCCCGGGGTCGCGTTCTTGACCAGCCGGAAGACCGGGTTCGAGACCAGCACGAACTGACCCAGCTGCGCGAAGTCTGCGCAGACCAGCGTGAAGTGATGATCCTTCCCCACCTGTCGGATCCGTCGGATCCGATCGAGCGCCTCGACATTGCCGAGGGTGCAGCCCAGGGCGTAGCAGGAATCGGTGGGATAGGCGATCAAGCCGCCTTCCTGCAGCACCGAGACCGCCTGCTCTATGAGCCGGGGCTGAGGATCCTCGGGATGGATGTCGAGATACTTCGCGGAGCGACGTGACCTGGCCATGCCCGATGGTACGCCGGGGCCTGACCGCACGTCGATCACGCTCGCAACCTTGTCGATCTGCCTCGCAGCGTTGTCGACCAGGCTCGCAGTCCTGTCGATCCGCTTCGCAGCCCGTCGAACAGGGCCGGGCACCGGCTGGGGCCGGTCGGCGCCGTGATTCAGGCGACGACGACGAACTCACGGCCGATCCATTTGGTGCGCCGCAGCCGCACCACGGCGTTCACGGGCAACGGTCCCTTGATATGGGGGTAACCGCGACCTTTGCCGTCCACATCCGCTTCGATGTCCACCGCGATGCCGGCGGCCTCCACTCGAGCCACGTCGATCTCCAGGATCACGAGATCCGAGGGACGATCCGGATAGACCCGCTTGGCGACCTTCGAGACCTGCTCCGGCCAGGACGCGTGCAGGAACCCTTCCTCGGCCAGGTCGCGGCCGCGGGTCGCGCGGGTGTAGGAGCCTGACCGAACGGCTGCCTCCCAGGTGGGCAGTTCGGTGATGTGCCAGATCAGGGGCGGAGGCATGACCGGCAGTGTACCGTGACCGGCATGGATGAGACCTCCGCCGGACCTGGCGCGGTGCGCCTGGTCCACGATGATGACCGTGACCGTTATGAGGCACTCGACGGCGATGAGCTGGTCGCTGTCCTCGCCTATGGCGACGAGGATCTGCCACCGGGTGCCGGAGACGGCCTCGGGGTACAGGTGCGGGATCTCCGCTCGACCGTCGTCGCTCCCGAGCGCTCGGGTCAGGGCATCGGCTCCGCGATCGTGCGCTACGCCCTGGACGATATCCGCGGCCAAGGGCTGAATATCCGCCCCACGTGCTGGTTCGTCAAGGGATGGATCGACCGCCACCCCGACTATGCCGACCTGCTGGAGAACCCGGCCCCCGTTCGCGACCAGGAGGGCCGATGACATACCGGATCCTGACCGTTTGCACGGGCAACATCTGTCGCTCGCCGATGGCCGAGTACGCCCTGCGCGAGGCCCTGGACCAGGCCGGCCTCGGCGACCGCGCCGAGGTCGCCTCCGTGGGCACCACCGGGTGGGAGGTGGGAAATCCGATCGATCCGCGGGCCGGCGACCTGCTGCGCCGTCATGGCATCGATGCGGTCAGCCATCGCGCACGCCAGCTTGATGAGCAGGAGCTGCACCGCGCCGACCTCGTGCTCGCTCTCGACCATGACCATGTCGGGCCGCTCCAGCGCGTGCTCGGTCGCGAGCAGGCCGACAGGACGGTCCGGATGGTGCGGGACTTCGCGCCGGCTCCGGTCGAGGACACGGGCATCCGTGACCCCTGGTACGGCGACGAGAGCGACTTCGAGATCACCTGGGAGCAGATCGACGAGGCGCTGGGCGGCATCATCGACCATGTCAGCGCCCAGCTCGATGCCGGCGCGCGCTCGGTCGACTCTCGGGAGCAGCGATGAATGCCGCGGAGCCGCGCGGCGCGCTCGAGACGGCCGCCGCCCTGCGCAGCGGAGAGCTCGACGTCCTCGAGCTCGCCGAACGGACTCTCGAGGCGGCCCGCGGCGTCGGTGCCGAGACCGGCGCGTTCGCCCACCTGCTCGAGGACCTCACCCGGGAACAGGCTCGGACCGTCTCCGAGCGGCTCGCCGACGCGCGTCGCAGCGGTCGAGAAGCGGACCTCGCCGCTCAGCTGCCGCTGCTCGGGGTGCCGCTGCCGATCAAGGACCTGACCCAGGTCGCCGGCGCCCCCTTCGAGGCCGGCAGCGCCGCCCTCGCGGGCAACATCGCGACCGTGACCGACGGCGTGGCACAGAAGATCCTCGATGCCGGCACCCTCACCATCGGCAAGACCACGACGCCGGAGTTCGGCATGCCCTGCTACACCGAGCCGGCGACCGGCGCGCCCGCCCGGACCCCCTGGGATCTGCGCCGCACCGCCGGCGGTTCGAGCGGGGGAGCGGCCGCTGCGGTCGCCTCCGGCGTGGTGCCCCTCGCGCATGGCTCCGACGGCGGGGGATCCGTCCGGATCCCTGCGGCGTGCTGCGGCATCGTGGGCGTGAAGCCCTCCCGCGGCGTGGTCTCACCCGGGCCGTACGGCAGCGAAGGGATGGGCCTGGGCACCGACGGTGTGCTCGCGCGCAGCGTGCGGGATGCGGCCGCCGGGCTGGACCTCATCGCCGGGCCGCGCACGGGAGACTTCACCCCCTCGCGCGCCTCAGAACGCTCCTACCTCGCCCGCCTCGAGGAGGACTCCCAGGCTCTGGCCCCGCTGCGGATCGCCGTGCTGCGGGAGCCGCTGGCCGCGGAGACCGAGGTGCATCCGGCCGCTCTGCGGGGACTCGAGCGTGCCCTCGAGGTCCTGCACGGGCTCGGCCATGAGACCGTCGAGATCCGAGCCCCATTCACCCCTGAGGACTGGAAGTCCTTCATGCCGCTGTGGTCCGTCGGGGCGGCGTCGATTCCCTTGACCTCTGCGCAGGAGGGGAAGCTGCTCGAGCTGACCCGCTGGCTGCGCGAACGCGGCCGCAGCTACAGCGGCGTGGATCTGGCGCTGGCGTTCTCCGGGGTCCAGTCGCTCTCCCGGCGCACTCTGGAGGAGTTCGCTCCGTTCGATCTGGTCATCACCCCCACTCTGGCCGCACCCCCCGCCTTCCCTGCAGAGCTCCAGCTCTCCGACGGCGAGGCGGACTTCTTCGCCCAGTGCGCGTTCACCCCGTGGACCAGCACCTGGAACATGCTCGGCACCGCCGCCGTCTCGGTCCCGATCCATCGGGAGATGATCGACGGCGGAGAGCTGCCCTTCGGCGTGCAGCTGGCAGCCACTCGGCCGGGCGACGAGCCGCTCCTGCTCGCGGTCGCCGCGCAGCTCGAGGCTCACGACCCGTGGCCGCTGGTGCGCGTGCCGCAGCACGCATGAGCACTCCCACGGAAGGGGCTGGGTCGCTGGAAGGAGCCGGGCCGCAGACCGTCCGACTCGACGTCTGGCTGTGGAGCGCCCGCCTGATGCCCACCCGTTCGGCGGCGACCGCGGCGTGCCGCGGCGGTCATGTGCGGCGCAACGGTGAACCGGCCAAGGCGGCCCAGAAGATCGTGGTCGGGGATGAGCTGAGGGTGCGCTCCCCGGGGCGTGAGCGGGTCGTAGTCATCACCCGGATCCTCACCAAGCGGGTGGGTGCCCCGATCGCTCGCACCGTCTATGAGGACCACAGCCCGGAGCCGCCGCCGCAGCTCGCTGCCGCCCCGCCCCGGAGGGAGCGCGGTACCGGCAGGCCCACCAAACGGGAGCGTCGACAGTTCGACCGGTTGCGAGGACGTGACTCCACAGGCGGCGACGACGAGCACGACCCCCGGCACTGAAAGCTCCGGACCTGAGATCCGGTCGTGAGGCCCGGTCCTGAGCCCCAGTGAGCACGCGGCTTGAGCACAGGGCTTCCGCATGACGAGGGCCCCGCGTCGATGACGCGGGGCCCTGGTGGCTCCCGTCCGGTGCGCGAGCGCCCGGTTCAGATCAGCGTGCGGAGGAGAGCAGCTCGTGGCGGTTGGAGGTCAGCCGGCTGAGCAGGTTCCGCTCGATCTCGACGACCTTGGGATTCGCGCCGTCGGCGAGCAGCCGCTGACGGATCGAAGCGAGGTCGGCGCTCTCCCGGATGAACCGCTTCATCACCGGTTTGGCACCGATCTGCTCCGCCCAGCGCTTGCCCTCGCGCCGTCCCTTCCAGGTCGCGAGCATGTCGACTTCCTCGTGGGTGAGCCAGCCCTGGTTGGCGTAGTCACCCAGACGGACTCGGGTCAGCCTGGATTCATCCCAGATCAACGCCACGATCGTGATCAGCCATATCAGTGAGAGCAGCGCCTTGGCGCCGTACATCAGCAGCAGGATCGGGATCCCGCCGCCGAGACCGGCGAAGAAGTTCCATGCCGCATGGATCAGCATCCCGGGGATCAGCGCGGGGATGAACACCAGGAAGCCCATGATGGTGCCCCACTTGCGCGCCACGAAGCCGACGATGATGCCCGTGAGCGAGGTGTAGATCGCGTGGCCGAAGATGTTCATCACCCCGCGCAGGATGAACATGAACAGCACGCCCCCGGCGCCCATGCTCTCCAGCCCGCGGGTGTAGTAGATGATGTTCTCGGTGAAGGCGAAGCCGCCGCCGATCAGGGCGCCGTAGATCAGGCCGTCCAGCGGCCCGTTGAAGTAGCGGCGTGCGAGCACCATCAGCAGCAGCAGTCCGAGGCCCTTGGTGGTCTCCTCGACCAGCGGCGCGCTGATCACCGGGCCAGCAAAGGCCACCGCTGCTTCGCTGCCGGTGACCAGGAAGACCAGCAGCGAGTTCAGCGTGTTCAGGATGTAGCTGAGACCGGCGGCGATCGCTGCTCCCCAGAACACCGCGATGATCAGCAGGGGCAGCGGCTGGGGATCCCAGCGGTCCGCCAGGAACATGATCCCCGCGATGACGAGCAGGGAGATCCCTGCGAGGAAGGCCGTGACCGGCCACCAGATCGGGCTCGAGCTCGCAGTCATCACGAACTCGAGGAAGAACCAGCCCAGGACCACCAGCACGAAGAAGCCGAGCACCACCAGCGCGAGCCACACCATGATGCTCACAGCCGGCAGCCGGGTGGCGTTCTGCGCGACCTCCTGCACCCGACGGGTCTGGGTGGACCAGGCCGACTGCGGCTGGGCCTGGTCGGGTCGTTGGATCTGCGCAGGAGCGAAACGGGCAGCGGTGAGGCCCGACGCCGGCCGCACCGAAGTGTCATAGGCGCGCGGGTTGCCGTAGTCGATATAGCGCGGCTGCGACTGGAACGACGGAGATCCGGGCGCGGAGTTCGTGGCACCGGGGCGCGGGCGCCCGTTGGGCATGTACTGGCCGCCAGGCTGCTGGTAGGGGGGCTGGGACATGAGGGCCTCTGTTTTCGCGGCAGGGGTGTCAGGTATCGCTGTGCGGCTCGTGGTCGACGTCGGTTCCCCTGGACGGACGAGTCACGGTGCCAGTGCGATGCTACAGGTGTGTGATCCCATTCTCGCGGAGAGGCCCGGGCTGTGGAAGGCCGTTGTGGATGACGACTGGCGGATGCCCGGAGGGTCCTCCGTCCGAAGTTCCTTGAGTGACGAAAGTTCTTAGAGTTGAGCGGAATAGACTCAACTTGGTTGACGTTGATCTGATCGAACGCCTCATACGACCGAAGCGCCCAGGAGAGGAGCATCGTGGAATTCCAGTTCACCACCCGCTCGCAGGAAGCTGTCACCGCGGCTGCGGAGAAGGCTGTCGAGCTCGGCAACCCGCAGATCAGCTCGATGCACCTGTTGTGGGCCCTGGCCGACCAGGACAACGGCATCGGCCGTGCCGCCCTGGACGCAGCCGGCGCCGATCCGCTCGAGGTGGTCCGGCGCGCCGCGCAGGCGATCGACTCGCTGCCGCGAACCAGCGGAGGCTCTTCGCCCACCTTCGTCGGCACCGGATTCGATGCGCTCGAGGCGGCCCGGCGCGAGGCGGACACCGCCCGCCGCACCTACCTGTCCACCGAGCATCTGATGATCGGCATCGCTCTCGGCAAGGACGCCGCCGCGCGGCTGCTCGCCGCCGCCGGAGCGACCCCTCAAGCACTTCGCGATGCCGTCACCCAGCTGACCCCAGGAGATGATCGAATGAACCAGATGGATTCGCAGAACCCCGAGGGCACCTTCAAGAGCCTCGAGAAGTTCGGGGTGGACCTCACCGAGCTCGCCCGCGAGGGTCGGCTGGATCCGGTGATCGGCCGAGACACCGAGATCCGCCGCGTCGTGCAGGTGCTCTCGCGCCGCACCAAGAACAACCCGGTGCTGATCGGCGAGCCCGGCGTCGGCAAAACCGCCGTGGTCGAGGGTCTGGCCCAGCGCATCGTCGCGGGCGATGTCCCTGACTCCCTGCGCGGGAAGCGGCTGGTCTCGCTGGACCTCTCCTCGATGGTCGCGGGGTCGAAGTACCGCGGTGAGTTCGAGGAGCGCATGAAGGCGGTCCTGGACGAGATCCGCACCAGCAACGGTCAGATCGTCACCTTCATCGACGAGCTCCATACGGTGGTCGGCGCGGGCGGCTCCGGCGACGGCTCGATGGATGCCGGCAACATGCTCAAGCCGATGCTGGCCCGCGGCGAGCTGCGGATGGTCGGGGCGACCACCCTGGACGAGTACCGCGAGAACATCGAGAAGGACCCCGCGCTCGAGCGGCGCTTCCAGCAGGTGTTCGTGGGGGAGCCGAGCGTCGAGGACACCGTGACGATCCTGCGCGGGCTCAAGGACAAGTACGAGGCGCACCACAAGGTCACCATCACCGACTCTGCCCTGGTGGCCGCAGCGACCCTCTCCTCGCGCTACATCTCGGGCCGGCAGCTGCCGGACAAGGCCATCGACCTGGTCGACGAGGCCGCCTCCCGCCAGCGGATGGAGCTGGACTCCTCCCCGGAGGAGCTGGACATCCTGCGCCGTCAGGTGGACCGGCTGAAGATGGAGGAGCTCGCGCTCTCCGGCAGCGAGGATCCCGGAAGCATCGCCAGGCTCGAATCCGTGCGCTCCCAGCTCGCCGACCGCACCGAGCAGATGGAGGAGCTCTCGGCACGCTGGGAGCGGGAGAAGGCCGGTCTGAACCTGGTCGGCGACCTCAAGGCACAGCTCGAGCAGCTGCGCATGCAGGCCGATCGGGCTCAGCGCGAAGGCGACCTCACCGCTGCCTCGAAGATCCTCTACGGCGACATCCCGGCGCTCAAGGATCAGCTGCGTGAGGCAGAGGAGCAGGAGGCAGGCATCGCCGGCGAGCAGGAACGGCCGATGGTCGCCGACCACGTGAGCCCCGATGACATCGCCGATGTCGTCTCCGCCTGGACCGGAATCCCTGCCGGTCGCCTGTTGCAGGGCGAGACCGAGAAGCTCCTGCAGATGGAGGAGATCATCGGTCAGCGGCTGATCGGACAGGCCCGTGCCGTCGGCGAGGTCTCGGATGCGGTGCGCCGAGCGCGCGCCGGCATCTCCGACCCTGACCGTCCCACCGGCTCCTTCCTCTTCCTGGGGCCCACGGGGGTGGGCAAGACCGAGCTCGCCAAGGCGCTCGCGGAGTTCCTCTTCGATGATGAGCGGGCGATGATCCGCATCGACATGTCGGAGTACTCCGAGAAGCACACCGTGGCGCGGCTGATGGGTGCCCCTCCGGGCTATGTCGGCTACGACGAGGGCGGCCAGCTCACCGAGGCCGTTCGCCGCAGGCCGTACTCGGTGGTGCTGCTCGATGAGATCGAGAAGGCCCACCCCGATGTGTTCGACGTGCTGCTGCAGGTTCTCGACGACGGCCGGCTCACCGACGGCCAGGGACGGACCGTGGACTTCCGCTCCACGATCATGATCCTCACCTCGAACCTGGGCGCCCATGCGCTCCAGGACCAGCTGCTCGACGAGAAGGAGAAGCACGAACGGGTGATGCAGGTGGTGCGGGCCTCCTTCAAGCCGGAGTTCCTCAACCGCCTGGACGACATCGTCATGTTCGACGCCCTGGATCGCGAGCAGCTCACCAGCATCGTCACCCTGCAGATCCAGGAGGTCGCCGCACGGCTGCGGGACCGTCGCATCTCCCTCGAGGTGGACGAGGCCGCAACCCGCTGGCTCGCTGCGGAGGGCTTCGACCCGATGTACGGGGCGCGACCCCTCAAGCGCCTGGTGCAGAAGGAGATCGGCGACGGGCTGGCCCGGCTGATCCTGAAGGGCGAGGTGCACGACGGTCAGCGTGTAGAGGTCGGCGTGCGTGAGGATGAAGCCGGGTTGGATCTTGCTATTGCCGAAGATCTCACGGCCGAAGTCAGCGGCTCCGAGGTGAATGCGAGCGGGGCTTCAGCCGCAGGGGGTTGATCGGATAGTCGCCTGGGCGGTGTCATTCTGTACAAAGAAGACACCGCCCAATGGCGTCCGGCAGAATTCACGGGGCGCAACCGACTTCGTGTGATCAGTTCCCAAACAACGCGTCGGCGGCTGCGGTCATATGCTGGGATGCGAAGGTTTCAGGTGCGAGGAGCATGTGCGCGCCAACAGCTCCGGCACCTGTTCCAGAGGTGATGATGTTGCGCCCTGTGCTTCCCTCCGCCATGCCGAGTTCGTCCGATACTTTCGACCCAATGGATTCGCCGAGTCGTGCGGTGTGAGTATCGCTGGCGAAGTTGCCGCTCGTCTCCATCCATGATCGATTACCTGGCAGCTGTCCATCGGTAAAGT